>JBDUDE010000406.1:0-12275 GCA_040003105.1 Mucilaginibacter sp.
TCTAAAAGGATTAAACGCAGCCATACAAACTAATAATGATTAAATATACCAGGTTCTTTTTAATAATAATACTTGCTGTTTCTGCATTCGCGGCGCACGCGCAAACAACCGCTACTACAAGTTCGCCTTATTCACGCTATGGGCTGGGTGATATAGACCCGGCAGTTACGCCACAACAAAGGGGCATGGGCGGCATATCGACCGCCATCAACAAAATAAATAACTACAACACCATAAACGTTCAAAACCCGGCATCGTACAGCGCAATAAACTACACTACTTTTGATGTGGGTATTTATGTAAACTCAATAGGCCTTAGCCAAACAGGGCAGACGAGTGTACGCAACTCAAACTTCAGGCTTAGCCACGTTAATTTTGCCGTACCTGTTAGCAAACGGTCGGCACTTAGCTTTGGGTTAATGCCTTACAGCGAGGTAGGATATAACTATAAGCAGGTAAAACCAAACTTTGGTTCCGGTTCGCCGGTTGATACCAACGCGGTAAATTACCTGTATAACGGTACTGGTGGTCTTTCAAAGGCGTATATCGGTTATGGGTTTGGGATAGGCCATTTGTTAATCGGCGCTAATGCCTCTTATATTTTTGGTAACATGGTTCAAACCGCTTCAACCGAGGTGCCAACTTTATATGGTGCGCTAAACTCGCGCATTGAAGACAGCAGGTCCGTCGGCGGTTTAAATTACGATTTAGGCCTTCAGTATTCGTTTGATTGGGCGAATGGTACCAAACACTTTATAGTTGGTTATTCAACTTCAACGGCTAATAGTCTTACAAATACATCATCATACATAGTAAGTCAGTACACTTACGATGCCAGCGGTAACGAAAATGCCCCAGCCGACTCGATAGTTAATCACCAGAACGAGAAATCGAAAATAAAGCTGCCTTCCATCAACCGTTTTGGCGTATCGTACCAAATGGATAACAAATTTCTGGTTGGTGCCGATTTAACATTGGGCAATTGGAGCAGCCTCACCATTGATGGGGTTAAAGCTGAAAATATTCAAAACAGTAAAACATTTGCCGTGGGCGGGCAATTCACACCTGATAATAATGCGTTGCGTAACTATTTTCAACGGATTGATTACCGCTTAGGCTTTATTTACGACCAAACTTATCTTAACGTAAATAATACAAATATAAACAGGTACGCAGTTACTTTCGGCCTTGGCCTGCCTTTGGCGCCTTCGCAAACGCTGTCTTCATTTTATAAGATTAACGTTTCGGCCGAGGTTGGACAGCGCGGTACGGTTGCCAGTGGTTTGGTTAAAGAAAACTACGTTAACATTCATTTAGGCTTTACGCTTAACGATAAGTGGTTCCAAAAATATAAGTTCCAATAATTCGTTTAGAAGCTGGATTTGCATAGAAAAGGATTATCTTAATTCTTGCATCTTGACTCTTGATTCTAACAAAATATGAATATCCGTGCAATTACGTTAACGTTGTTTATGGGCATAATGCTTGCGTTTTGCTCGTGCGAGAACTCGTTGAACGATATTAAGAAAATTGCATCGAAAGAAGAAGACAAACCCATCTCGCGCACCACGGGTGTTGATATAATTTACAGCGACTCGGCAAAGGTTAAGGGCCACTTGACTGCCCCGCTGATGATTGATTATTCCGACAACACGCCCAAGCCCTACAAAGAGTTCCCCAAAGGCGTTAAAATAATTTTTTACGACGAGAATTTAAAAGAAAGCGGCAACATTGTATCCGACTATGCCATTCAGCACGAAAAAGAAAATGTAATTGAATTCCGCAGGCATGTGGTAGCCACCAAGGTGCAGGGGGATGTATTTAAATCGGAAGAACTGATATACGATATGACGGCTAAAACCTTAAAATCAACCAAAGCGGTTGAAATAACAGGCCCTAACGGTGATGTTATGGAGGGCGTTGGCGCCGATAGCAATGAAAGTTTTTATCCATGGCACATTATACAAACTACCGGTGTTTTTCATGTAGATGAAAAGGCAGTGCAGTAGGAGGAACGCGGAAGTCGAAGTGCTGAATGCGGAAGTCGGAATGGCCTAATCATCCGCCCAATAATTCAATCAAACATATAATTCACTTTCTCATACTAATTTCTATTTTTGAGGAATTAATATTATCCTTTTTTTAAAATCTTAGATGAACAATTGGTTTAAGCGAAATGGCATTCACTTTTTGATAGGTGTAATTTTCTTTGTGATATGCATGATTTACTTCGCCCCGGCATTCCAGGGTAAAGTGTTAGGACAGTCGGATGTTACCGGCGCTCAGTCGACCCAAAAAGAGATAAACGACTACAGGGAAAAAGGCGTCACCATTTTGTGGACCAACCAGATATTCGGCGGTATGCCAACGTTCCAGATATGGGCGCCATACCCGGATAATATTACCACACACGTTGTAAGAACCTTAAAAGCTATATTCCCGAACCCGGTTGACACGGTGTTGCTGCTACTGTTTGGCGTTTATTTTTTACTGATTGTTTTAAAAGTAAAGCCGTGGCTTGCTGCGGCAGGGGCCATTGCGTTTACTTTTTCGTCGTATAATATCATCCTGCTGGTTGCGGGGCACTCCAACCAGGTATTTGCCATTGCTTTTTTTGCGCCTTTAATTGGTAGTATTTTGCTTACCCTGCGTGGCAAGTATTTTACGGGCGGTGCATTAACCGCACTTTTTTTGGCGATGGAAATAAGGGCCAACCACATCCAGATGACTTATTACCTGATGCTGGCGCTGCTGATATTCCTGGGCATTGAGCTTTATCACGCACTGAAATCAAAAAATACAAAACCGTTCCTTAAATCGCTTGCTTATTTGGCAGGCGCTACTTTGCTTGCATTGGCTATAAATGCTTCGTTATTGTGGAGCACTGCCGAATACGCAAAGGAAAGCTATCGCGGCCAGTCGAACTTAAAGCAAAATACAAAAGAGCCAAGCGATGGCCTCTCTAAAGATTACGCCTACCAGTACAGCCAGGGCGTAGCCGAATGTTTCACCTTTTTAGTACCCAACGCCTATAGCTTTGGTTCAGGGCCTGAAACTTTAGACCAAAATTCAGAAACTGCTAAAGTGTTTTTGGCCAAAGGCGCCAGCGAGCAGCAAGCTGTGGGTACTGCCCAGCAAATTGTTGAAAGTTTCCCGGGGCTAACCCTTTATTGGGGCAATAAGCCCGGCACATCGGGGCCGTTTTATTTTGGCGCTGTAATATGCTTCCTGTTTTTATTCGGTTTGCTGGTTGTTAAAAGCCGGCTTAAATGGTGGCTGCTGGGGACAGTTGTGTTAACTATGTTGCTATCGTTTGGCAGTAACTTCCCTTATGTGTCCGATATATTCTTTAAATATTTCCCGCTTTATAACAAGTTTCGCACGGTTGAATCGATAATTGCAGTAACCAGCCTTTGTTTCCCTGTATTGGCATTTTTAGCGGTGCAGCAAATTGTTGATGCTGCCGATAAGACCATCATATTCAAAAAGCTAAAACTTGCCTTTTACATAACCGTTGGCCTTTTATTTGTGCTGATTGTAATGCCTGGAATTTTCCTGAGCTTTAAAGGTGCAGATTACCAAACGGGGATAACTTACCTTGCCCAGGCGCTTAAAGGCGACAATGCTTTGGCAACAAGTGTTGCAAATGCGATTGTGAGCGACAGGCAGACGCTGGAGCGCAATGATGCCATCAGGTCGTTAATATTTGTTGTATTGGCATTTGGTTTGTTATGGGCCTTTATTAAGGATAAGATAAACACGCTGATATTTTCGGTGGTATTGTTGGTATTAACCGTGGGCGATGTATGGCAGGTTGATAAACGCTATTTAAAAGATGCCAACTTTGCCGATAAATTAGACAACCAGGTAAAACCACGCGAGGTTGACAACTTTATTATGCGCGACACCGACCCGGATTTCAGGGTGTATGATGCGACCGCCAATGTTAAATTCGACCAGTTTAACGGGTTTTTCCATAAATCGATAAGCGGTTATTCGGCAGCGCGTTTAAAACGGTATGAGGAGCTGATTGACAGCCACCTGGCACAAAATCCGCCAAACCAGGATGTGCTGGATATGCTGAATGCGAAGTATATTATTACCAGCGATACATCGCGTAACCTTAAGATGTTTGCAAACCCAACGGCCTGTGGCCATGCGTGGTTTGTAAAAAGCCTTAAGTATGCTAAAAATGCTGATGAGGAAATGACTGCAATAAGCGCCTTTGCACCAAAGGACGAAGCTATTGTTGACCAGCGCTACAAAAAACTGATTGACGAAAAGCAGGCGCTTGGGCTTGATACTGCCGGTACCATTAAACTGGTAAGCTACAACCCCGACCATATGGTTTATGAAAGCGGTTCAACAAGCAATCAACTGGCCGTGTTCTCTGAAATTTATTACGAAAAAGGCTGGACAATGCTGATTGATGGCGTTGAAAAACCATACTTCCGTGCCGATTACGTGTTGCGTGCCGCACAAATACCGGTGGGTAACCATAAAATTGAGTTTGTATTCCACCCGGCATCGTACTACACCGGCGAAAAGATTTCGCTTGCCGGCTCAATATTGCTACTGCTTGCATTAGGTGGCGCCGCGTTTGTTGGCATACGCAAAATGAAAGAAGAAGCCGCAGCCACCGAACCGCAACCAAAGAAACCGGAAGCTAAAAAAGCTGAACCGGCGGCAGCGGCAAAGAAATCGGGTAAAAAGTAATTGATATTGTTTTATATAGGGATAGCGATGGGTTTGTACTCATCGCTATTTTTGTTTTAGGAATTTTAAGTTCTTGCCGCTTTTTCCAATATCTCCAGGATGCCTTCATTTTTAAATATAAAATAGCCAAGTGTCTCCGACGAAACACCTTCCCTCATTTTATACTCAAAAACAGGTTTACCATTGTCAATGCGGGTGCTAAAATATTGAAACGAAATATTTTGCAAATGGGCTATTGCTGTGGCAATCTCCACAATATGGGTGGAAATTAAGAAAACGCTGTTTTTGATAGCAGAAAGTGCGTTAATAGTAGCCAATGATGCATCATACGCATCTTTAACATTTGTACCCCTGAATAATTCGTCGAAAATAACAAACAGGTTATTATGTTCAAGAAGCTTTTGGGCCGTATCCTTTACCCTCTTTATCTCGCTGTAATAATGACTGTAACCATTGCTAAGGTTATCAGAAAGGTTAATAGTAGTAATTAATCCGTTAAATACGCTGGTCTGCATGCTGGCAGCGGGTACAGGGAAACCAATGTGTGCCAGGTATACCGCCAACCCCAGAGCCTTTAAAAACGACGATTTACCGGCCATGTTTGCGCCGGTTAAAAAAATCAGGTTCTTATCCCGCGCAATTGCCAGGTTATTTGCGACCGCATTTTTAATTCCTGGATGACAGAGGCCTGTTACGTTCATCTGCGGGGCCGCATCCGTGCAGTACTCCGGGAAACAAAGACCGTGTGCCTTTGCTGCTTTTGCTACCGCGATGTACACATCTAATTCATAAACAATACCTATCAAGGCTTTTATTGTATGCAGTTCTTCTCTTCTGAATAGTTTATCATAATAGGCCACCTGTAAATAATTAAGATCATTACCAGGGGGCAACGAAACGATTTTTTCAAGCGGTTTCTTTAAAAATAGTTCTTCTAGAATTTCAAGCTGCCTGTTTATATGTACCGGACATTTTTTTCCGGACAACTCTTTATAAATTACCCAAACAGTTCGCAGGAGCATGAAGGTATCGTTGATACCCTTGGTTATAACGTAATAATGGTTATCTGGTTTAAAGCTATGACGCAGGCTTTTTAACGAAGCCTCAATATAATTGGTATTTAAGACCTTAGCGCTGATGGACAGGTAGTGTTCAATAAAATCGAGGTCTTTTTCGGCAATATTAAAAGCTAGGGGATTGTCGTGAAAAAATTTGATACAGTTACGGCGTGAGGTGAGAACTTTAATGTCAGTTGACGGCGTTTTCATCAGCTGGTTCAATTGCGCTTTGCCGCCAATGGTTTTAACTTTATTAAAAAGTGCAAAAATGGATGCGTTGCCGTCTTCCGCGAAAATTCCAAGGTCATTAACTGTTTGCCTGTCTATCTCAAATGGGGTCATTGATGGGATTTGTAATATCGTTTAAGAAGACTGATTAGTGCCGATACTTTACAATCGCCCCAACCCACACTCAATCATTCGTCCTTTTATTATTCAGCCAATACCAGGTAAGGTTAAAAGCGATCACAAAGTGATTTAAAACGGTAGGAATAAGGCCATAGTATTCCTTCATGATAATATATCGTTCCTGCAGGCTTTGGCGGTGTTTGGTTTTCGACATGCCGCCAACCAAGTATTTGGCCACGTAGCGATTGGCGTTTACTATGGTTTTGGCCTTTTTGGCTGCGCGGAGTATCCAGTCGATATCGGCGCTGAGCTGGTATCTGCGGTTATAGGGTTCGGTAAGCGAGCGGCGGATGTAGATGGCCTGGTGGCTTATGCTCATGCCGAAGTTAAAATCGCGCCAGGTAAATTGCGCAGGGGCCTTGTGGCGGCGCTGGCCCAGGCTCTCGCCGGCGGCGTTTATCATTTCTGTTTCGCCGTAGTAAATATCGGCATCGGGGGCGGTTTCGAATACTTTTTCTACCGTTTCCTGTGCATAAAATTCATCGCCCGAGTTCATGAATATCACGTAATCGCCGGTTGCGGCGGCAAGGCCTTTGTTCATGGCGTCGTAAATGCCTTCATCCTTTTCGCTGATGAGCTTTGCGATGCGGGTTTTGTAACGTTCAATAATTTGCAAAGTGCCATCGGTCGATTTGCCATCCACAACAATATATTCGATATTGGGGTAGGTTTGGTTAACTACCGAAAAAATGGTGCGCTCAATATCCCTTACGTTGTTGTAAACAATGGTGATGACGGAAAGGGTGGGATGGGCTTTAGTCATTACGCAATGTCAAATCTGAAATAAAAAACTTTGTCATTGCGAGAAGGAACGACGAAGCAATCTCGTAGCCATGCATTTCTGCCATGCAATTTGTCCACCTGCCAATTGGCCGATGCATGGCGACGAGATTGCTTCGTTCCTCGCAATGACAAATGGGGTGACAGCAATGACATGAGGGGGGACTGCATCATATTTTCAATATAGATTGGTAAACGGCCATATATTGCTGCGCTACCTTTTCATTACTAAAATTGTCCAGTACTTTTTTACGGGCATTGGCAGCCAGTTTACCCGTTTTACCAGCATTTAGAACAAACCGCATGCCGGTAGCAAAATCATCGGCTGATTTATATTCGGCCAGGTAACCATTGTTAAAATGGTCGACCATATCGGGAATGCCACCGGTATTAAAGGCCACCACAGGCGTTGCGCAAGCCAAGGCCTCCATAACAGTGTTGGGTAGGTTATCTTCCAATGCAGGCGAAACAAATACGTCAGCAAGGCTGTAAAGCGCCGCCAGCTCGGTTTGTGAGGTTACAACCCCAACTTCGTGCACTTTAAAGGGCAACAAGTTGGTGTCAAACTCTTTATTCTTGCCAAATATCACGATATCAACCTCGCCGGAATAGTTGTTTTTAAAGATGGTAAGTGCCTCAACCAGGTAGTTGATGCCCTTGCGCCTGTCCATAATATTGGCCGCGCCAAACAAAATTACCTTTGACGTCGGGCTGATATTTAGCCTTGCTCTTGTGGCATCGTTATCCTGCGGTGAAAATATTTCAGTATCAATCGGATTGGGGATGGTTTCGATGCGGAAGCCTTTTAACAATGCGCTGGTGCGGGCAACATCGGCCAGCCAATGGCTGCAGGTTACAAACACCACATTTTTAGCAGCCTTAAGCATATATTTCTTGCGAAAAAATCCGCGGTACGACAAGTCCTCGCTGTGCGGCTTGCGCAACATCCAGCAATTGCCGCATTCATGTTTAAAATGATCGCATTCGCCCGAGTAGTGGCAGCCGCCGGTAAAGGCCCACATATCGTGCAGTGTCCATACCACGGGCTTGCCGGTTAAGAAAAGTTGTTTCAGATTTTTTATAGAGAGGAACCCGCTGTTTGTCCAGTGCAGGTGCAAAACATCTGCACTTAAAATATCGGGTTGGCTGGTAATATCCGTTCCCGCATCGGCTGCCGAAAAGGCAAACCGTACTGATTTATCCTTCGCCTTAAACCAGATGAAAGGCAGGCGCTCGTATAAGAAATTGAATTTTACTTTTAACCGGCTCCAAAAATCATTGGCAATGCTCTCGACGAGAGGCTCGGTGGTCTTTTTTTCCTGTACCTGCATCATGGCGTCAACCTGCTGTAATTCCAGCGCTTTGAGCAGGCGCATACAGGCAGCAGGCGCACCACCGCCGGCATCAGATGTATTTATTAAAGTAACCTTCATTCAGCAGCGCTAATTATCACAGCAATTATAACAATTCTAAAATGAAAACTTTACTTTTGGGCGTTAAGGCCTCACCAAATACTCGCCAAATGAGAGGATTTGACGAACAGTGGTTATTAATAGTATTGCTATCAACAATCTGAAAATTATAAAATGAACTTTTTTGCTTATTTATTCCAGGATTGGAGCGCCAACCGGCAGAATTTTAAAGCACAATCGGTTTTATTTTCTTTCAGGCTGATGATGGTTTTTAACCGCTACCTAATCACCAAAATTATATTTTTCCCTTACTTTATGCTTTACCGTTTTTGGGTGGAGTGGGTGCTGGGCATCGAGCTGCCGCGCAAAACAACTGTCGGCAGGGGATTATCCCTTTATCACGGGCAGGCGCTGGTGGTAAACAAGGGCACCATCATCGGCAGTAATTGCGTATTGCGAAACAGCACCACTATCGGTCATAAAAAACTGGCGGATGGGACATTTAGTGCGTGCCCGCGGATTGGGAATAATGTTGATATTGGGGCCAATGTTTGTATTATTGGGGATATTTCAATCGGGGATAATGTGATAATAGGAGCGGGGTCAGTAGTAGTAAAAGATGTGCCAGCTGATTGCACGGTGGTGGGGAACCCAGCGAGGGTGTTGGAGAAAAAATAGAATAGTAGCGATGGGTTTAAAACCCATCGCTATTGAAGAAATAATTTAATGGAACAAAATTTAACCGACCGCTCATTTTGGAAATCCTTTTGGGAATCACGAAAAGGGCTGATATTTTTTATAAAACCCAATTATGTTTTCGGCAACATACTGGCAAAGCTGATTGCCGAAAAAAATGTAAAAAACGCCATTGAGCTGGGCGGTTTCCCCGGCTATTACGCCACCTACCTGAAAAAATACGAGCACCTGGATACCACGTTGTTTGATTATTACATTCACCAGGATTTAATCAACCAATTGCTGGAGAAGAACGGGCTAATGCCTGGCGATATCAATATCATAGAAGCCGATCTTTTTAATTACAAACCCGAAAAGTTGTATAATATGGTATTATCGTTTGGGTTGATTGAGCACTTTAACGATACCAAAGCCATTATTGAAACCCACCTGCAATTTTTAAAACCGGGCGGCGTGTTGTTTATCACCCTCCCCAATTTCAAAAGCATTAACGGCTGGGTGCAGCGCAATTTCGACAAGGAGAATTACGATAAGCATAATATAAACAGCATGGATTTGCAGTTGCTTGCTGATAGTTGCAAACAGCTGGGTCTAAAAGAAATTGAGACCTATTACCATGGCAAATTTACCGTTTGGCTGGAAAATAAATCGGAACGGACAGGATTGACCAAGGCTTTGGTGAAAGCTATTTGGCTGGCCGGTAAGGTTTTTACCAGGATTATACCGGTGGAGAGTAAGGCGTTGTCGCCTTATATTGTGGTGAAGGCGGTGAGGTAAATTTGCTTTTGCGCGTATCGCAGGGCTGTGCCCTGCGCTGGCAAGTTTGACCCTTTCAGGGTCAGGGAACTCCCAAGTTTTAGGCTTTATAATAAGCCTGAAAGGCTTCAACCCGTCAGCACAGGGCACCGCCCTGTGCGAAATAGCCATACAAGCCAACATTCATTCAATTAAATGAATTTCCCCATTCTATACCTTGTTTTAAATCCTGTAAAATAGTACTTTAACCAAAAATTCCGGAGACGCAAAGTATTGCATCTCTACGACAAGAAACTGTACCTGACTTACATAATTTATCGTATATGAAAAAAATTTACCTGCTCCTTTTATCGTTTTTAACGCTTCAAAACTTTACTCATGCGCAAAGCGCTGATGTTTATTTTACATCGTACCCTACACTTACCCCCGATGGCAAAACCGTAATATTCAGCTACGAGGGCGACCTTTGGCGGGCCGATTTGAATAGTGGCAATGCTGCCCGCATAACAGCTATGCAGGGCGAGGAGGTGATGCCCCGTGTATCGCCCGATGGTAGGTGGCTGGCGTTTTCATCAAACCAGTTTGGTAATTATGATGTGTATGTGATGCCATTGGCCGGCGGCGACATTAAACAGCTTACTTTTAGCAGCGCGGGGGATGAGGTGGATTCGTGGAACTGGGATTCGAAATCGATTTATTTTACTTCCAACCGCTACAATACCTTCAGCGAATATAAAGTGGGGCTAACCGGCGGCACGCCTACACGCCTTTTTAGCAACTTTTTTAACGATATACATGGCGTAGTGGAGCATCCGCAAACCGGTGAGCTGTTTTTTAGCGATACCTGGGAAAGCTATATTTTCCCGACCCGCAAGCATTACAAGGGCGCCTATAACCCGGATATACAGTCATACAACCCCAAAACTAAGGCCTACAAACAGTATACCGATTGGACCGGTAAGGATTTCTGGACATCAATAGACCAAAAGGGCAATATCTATTTCGTATCGGACGAGGGCAACGGGGAGTATAACCTGTACACTTTCACTAACGGTAAAAAAACTTCGCTGACTCAGTTTCCATCATCCATAAAACACCCTGTGGTTAGTGCCAATGGCGAAAAGGTCGTATTTGAAAGGGACTACCAGCTTTTTGTGTACGATGTAGCATCGAAACAAAGTCAGAAGGTAAGCCTTACGTTATCGCGCAATGACGTACTAACCAAGCAGCAGGAATTCAACGTAAAAGGAAAAATTGAAGCCGTGGACGTATCTGTTGATGGTAAGAAGCTGGCCTTTGTGAGTCGCGGCGAGCTTTTTGTAAGTGATGCGGAAGGTAAATACGTAAAGAAAATAGAGCGTGGTAATGCGGAGCGGGTTACGGAGGTTAAATGGCTGCCTGATAATAAATCGCTGCTGTTTGCCCAAACTTTTGGAGGGTATACCAATTGGTACACCGTAGTTGCCGACAAGCCATCGCCGGAAAAACAAATAACCACCGACAAGCAAAACGACAGGCTGCTCACCGTAAACAAGGAACATACCAAAGGCGTTTACCTGAGCGGCCGCAACGAGGTGAGACTGCTTGACTTGAAAACACTGGAAAGTAAAACAATTGCCAACGACGAAATCTGGGGCTTTCAAAACTCGTCGCCTGAGATATCATCAAACGGCGAATATGTAACGTACACAGCCCATCGCAATTTTGAACAGGATATAATGGTTTACGGCATTAAATCGGGCAAAACCATGAACCTTACCAATAGCGGCGTTACAGAGACCGATCCGTTTTGGTCGCCGGATGGTAAGTATATTTATTTTACAACCGCGCGCACAACACCGTTTTACCCATCGGGCGGGGGCGACGCGCACGTTTATCGCATGCCGCTGCAAAAGTTTGATGAGGCTTTCCGGCTGGATAAGTTAAAGGAGCTGTTTAAAGAAGATAAAAAGGATAGCACTGCCAATAAAAAAGATAAGGATAAAGACAAGAAGGCAGCGGCCAAAAAGCCGCTTTCTGAACAGCCTTCGCCCAAGCCGCCTGCCGAAATTATAATCAACACAGACGATATTATGAAGCGGCTGGAGCAGGTAAGTCCAGGTTTTGGGGTGCAGCGCTCACCTTACGTTATTCAAAAAGGCGATAAAACCATGGTGTACTATGCCTCTAATCACTCAGAAGGCAACTGGGCCATTTACCGCACTACTATACAGCCTTTTGAAGAGAATAAAACCGAAAAAGTTGGCGGCGAAGACGGCGCAGGGTTCGACATAGTACAAAGCGGCGATAAATATTACGCGCTGGCAAAAGGCAATATTTACACGGTGAATATTGATGGCAACAAGCTGGAGAAAGTTGATATAGATTATAAATTCGAACGCAATTTGGATGGCGAGTTCAGGCAGATGTATGACGAGGCCTGGGCCGGGCTGGAAGAGAATTATTACGA
>JBDUDE010000667.1:0-3630 GCA_040003105.1 Mucilaginibacter sp.
CCGTAGGCCAAAACCTCGGTAACACCCTGCATTACTTCATTGGCATCGTAGCGCATATTGATAACGGCATTTGCGCCGTGCTGCTGGGCATGCTGCATCATTAGCTGGTAGGCTTCTTCGCGGGCAGTTTCGCATAGCTCAGTGTAAATGGAGTTTTTACCACCCACCAGCGTTTGCAATCCGCCCATAATATTACCGCCAAGTCCGCGCGAGCGAACGGTGATACCTCTTATAATACCCAAATGCTGGGTTATTTTGTAGCCTTCTAAACTTGTGCTTGTTGTAACTAACATGATTTTTAAGTTTTGTTTATTTGATTGAAATAAAGTGAATTTGTTTCTAAAGATTGCCTTTTTTTATTTCGCCTATCGCATAATTTGCTGCCCGGGCAGTTATCGCCATAAAAGTTAGCGATGGGTTTTGCGTACCGGTCGACGTCATACACGCCCCATCGGTAATAAATACGTTTGGGCAGGCATGCAACTGGTTCCATTTGTTAAGTAACGACGTTTTAGGGTCGTGCCCCATGCGTACGCCGCCAACTTCGTGTATATCAAGCCCCGGCGCTTGTTTGCTGTCATTTGGATTGATGTTTTTGCAGCCCGCTTTTTCAAGCATTTCAGCTCCCTGCTGCAAAAAATCCCTCATCAATTTTTCGTCGTTATCGTCATAATCAACCGTGATGGTGAGCAACGGTATCCCCCATTCATCTTTTTGCTCCTTGCTCAAATAAACGCGATTTGTTTCTTTTGGGATGGTTTCGCCCTGCATCATCATATAAACGCCCCAATCACCTGCTTCCGATATCGCATCTTTGTACTCCGCTCCTATTTGATTGCCCGGCGTGTAATGCCCCCAGCCGCCACGGGTAGCCGTATAAAACACCATGTATCCCCGCTGAAAATCCATTTCCTGCTTGTGCACATTCCTGAAATTCGGCATCATCACCGCCGTTGGGCGGCGGCCATAATAATAGTTATCCTCAAACCCTTCCATCCGCGCCGATAACGAACCCCGGTAATTTTGGAAAGCAATATACTTGCCCAGCAAACCATTATCGTTTCCCAGGCCGTTAGGAAAACGGGATGAGGTGGAGTTAAGCAATATCAGATTGGTATTTAGCGCCGCCGCGTTTACAAAAATAATTTTGGCGTAATATTCTGTTGCCTGTTTGGTATGTGCATCAATCACCCGCACGCCGGTAGCTTTTTGCTTTTTATCATCATAAATTACGGAATGCACCACCGAGTCGGGTAAAATGGTGAGATTGCCGGTTTTAGCTGCTGCTGGAAGTGTTGATGAGTTTGAACTAAAATATCCACCAAACGGACATCCCCGCTGGCAAAGGTTACGCGCCTGGCATTGCCCGCGGCCCTGCGCCAAATGAACATCTTTTGGTTTTGTTAAATGGGCGCAACGGCCTATAATAACATTCCGGTCTTTATAATTGTCCATTATGCGTTGCTGCATAACTTTTTCTACCGCGTTCATTTCCCATGGTGGTAAAAATTCACCGTCAGGCAGGGTTTCCAGGCCGTCGTGGTTACCGCTTATGCCGGCAAAGTTTTCTACGTAGCTGTACCAGGGCGCTAAATCATCATATCTAATCGGCCAGTCGACCGCAAAACCGTCGCGAGCCGGGCCTTCAAAGTCAAATTTGCTCCAACGCTGCGTTTGCCTGGCCCATAAAAGCGATTTACCACCAACCTGGTAGCCGCGTATCCAGTCGAAAGGTTTTTGCTGGATGTATGGATGCTGCTTATCCTTTACAAAAAAGTGTTCGGTGCTTTCGTCAAAGGCATAGCAGCGGTTTACTACCGGGTTTTCTTCCTTTGATTTTAATGGTAAATCCCCATGGTGCTTAAAGTCCCAGGGATTTTTTGTGGCAGTTGGATAATCTTTTAGGTGTACTACATTTTTCCCACGCTCTAAAACCAGCGTTTTTAGGCCGCCTTCACAAAGTTCTTTAGCCGCCCAGCCGCCACTGATGCCCGAACCAATTACTATGGCATCATACGTATGATTTTTATTGGCTGTGTAGTTAAAATCGGGTAATAACATAAACTTCGGGAACTAATTGGTTAGCTAAAATAACAAAATAGTTTCGGGAGTTACCTGGTTTAAGGCCAATTGTTGGGCAATTGCCATGTATTTATAGCGATGGGTTTAAAACCCATCGCTATGGATAAAGCCGCGTTTATTTTAAAACGGATTGTTATTCCTTTAGTCCAGCCAAAAAAGCTAGGCTTGCCGGAACCTGGGTTGCTACATTATCGCTTTCATCTTCCAGGTAATAATGCACTATAGCAGTTGTTTTTGCCATCTTTAACACTGCAGCGATATTAATTTGACCTGTACCCAGGGTAACACTATTTTCCGCCGATGTTGTTCCTGATAGGTTGCCTGTCACCCCTTTCTTAAGGTCTTTTATGTGCATCAGCTTAAAGCGGCTGGCATATTTATCAAGTATTTCAACGGGGTCTTGTCCCGGGAAAAAAGTCCACAAGGTATCCATCTCAAAATTTACATAGTCCGGATCGGTTTGTTCAACAAGAAAATCAAACAGGGTACCATTCCTGAAAGGCTCGAACTCGAAGCCATGGTTATGGTAAATCAACGCGAGGCTATATTTTTCTTTCAATACTTTTCCCACCCTGTTAAAATTATCGATACCTTTTTGTGCGTCCTGTTCGGTAAATGCGGCCTTATGCGGTATGTCCGACACGCGAACAAAACTGGCTCCAAGCGTTTTGGCATTTTGGGCCACTTCGTCAGTTTTATTAACAAGATCCTCATAACTTACGCCGAACGAAGAGCATTTGATGCCGCGTTGATCGGCTAGCGCTTTAAGCTCGGCAGCAGTTTTTCCAAACAGGCTCGAAAATTCGATGTCGGTAAAGCCTGCGGCTTTAATCATGTCAAGGGCTCCTGCTGCATCTTTTTCAAAATACTTGCGGTAGGTATAAGAAACTACACCGGGCTTTTGTGGTGTTGATGTTTGTGCATAACTACCTTGCGCCGCTACGAAACAAACGAGTGCGACTACGGCAAATCTGATGTGTTTTATTAAATTAGTTGTCATATGATATTTAAATAGGCCATAAACATACTAAATAACCGATAATGATGGGTTTTAAAATGTCATTTTTATAAATTTGGGGATGCTGCAAGTAAGCGAATTGTATATCTACCCTATAAAATCACTATCAGGCATAGCGGTTAAAAGCGCAAAAATAACCGACAGAGGTTTTGAGCACGACCGGCGCTGGCTGCTGGTGGATGCCGAAAACCGTTTTTTAACCCAGCGCGAACACCCGCAAATGGCGCTGCTGCAAACAATCATCGAAAACAATGAACTGAAGATAACCCATAAGCTAAATAATCAGTGGTTTTCAATTGCCATGGATGCTCCCCCTGCCGGCGGCCGGGCGACAGTTACAATTTGGGATGATACCTGTGAAGCCGAATTTGTGAGTGTTGCCGCCGACGAATGGTTTTCGGCCATGCTGGGCCTACAATGCCGCCTTGTTTATATGCCCGATAAAACCCGAAGAATTGTTGACCAGCGTTACGCACCCGAAAATTCGGTTACCTCGTTTTCGGACGCTTACCCGTTTTTAATTATCGGGC
>JBDUDE010000041.1:0-3629 GCA_040003105.1 Mucilaginibacter sp.
GGTGGCAGCTAAATCGCGGCGCAATATCTGATTTACCGGTTGGCAATACCGAGACTTATCAGTTTACGGTGCAGGACGGTAATTAGTCCGAAAGTCGGAAAAGTCCGGAAGTCCGAAAGATGAATAGCAGGCGGTTGTTCTATTTCGGACTTTCCGACTTTTTTTCTTTTTTCTTTCGGTCTTTACTGACTTTTCCGACTTTCCGGACTTTACTGACTACCTCCCCAGCCACATGTAAAATGCCGGAAAATCGCCGTTCCATTGTTTTTCGTTATGGCTGGCGCCTTTTATAATTACAATGGGTGAATTGTTTTTGTTTGGTATTTTACTGCGGATGATGGCTGTCATTTTTTGCATGTCGGCTACCATCGTTTCGCTTTCAGCATCGCCGCAAACAAAATAAAAACGCGATTTTGATATCAGCTTTTGCTGTTCGGCATATTTATAAATATCAGGCGCTATCCAAAACGCGGGCGAAAATATGCCGGCATTGCCAAAAACATCCGGATATTTTAACGCAGCGAACATCGATATCAGCCCCCCCATCGAGCTGCCTGCTATTGTTGTATTTTTGGCATCTGTTTTTGTGCGATAGTTTTTGTCGATATAAGGCTTAAGCGTTTTCACCATAAACTCAACGTAGTCATCACCCCTGCCCTGCCCATATTTCGAATCATAGGGGTCATATTCAGTTATGCGGTATTCCCCACCGTGGTCAATGCCTACAACAATGCATTCTTTTTGGCCGGCAAGCTTATCCAGGATTTCGTCCACACCCCATTCGCCATAACCCGAGGTTGACGCGTCGAACAGGTTTTGCCCGTCGTGCATATAAATTACCGGGAATTTCTTTTTGGTTGATCGATAATCCGCAGGCAGGTAAATCCAAACCCTGCGCTGCCGGCCGAGCTGGGGGATTTCAAACTTTTCGCTGATGATGTGTACCTGCGCACTGGCGGTACGGGCTTGTGGTGTGGCAGCAAAATAGTCCTGCCAATTTTCAACATTCATAACTATCGTCGTATCGTTTGCAATGCTAACGGTGCGATTGTCGGTTGGTTTACCGTCCTTGGTGCATTCAACTGTTTTCCAGCCGCCGCGGGTTACTTTAAAGTGGTAAAGACCCTTCGGTAAATCCTTAATAAGGGCGTAGGCTCCATGCCCGTCGGGCAGCATTTCCCAGTCCTTATTTCCGGGGTTCCAGCCATTGAAATCACCTGCCAAAAACAAGTGTTGCGAAGTGTCTTTTAAAGGGGCAAAAACACCCGTTTTAAAGGTTATTTTTTGCTGTCCAAACAACAAAAAACTTTGGCCAAAAAGCAAAAACGCGCAGAAAATTATTTTTTTCATCGGGAATAATTGTGTGTTTGACGGTTAATTTCCGGGAACGTTCCCGGAAATTGGTTACATATTAGGAAAATTGCCAATTGTGTAATTTTGACACCTTAAACTTTTAAAAACTTCGTTTCTTTCAAATTTATGCGTAAATATTGAAAATTTCTTAAAATAAACAATACTCTTTTTATGTTTCTTTAAAGTTAAAATCAATTGAATTATGGTCATTAAAATTATCTTTTATATAATATTTGCTTTTATTACTTCTTAGTGTAAATTGGCACAGGCTGTTTCAGCAAAAATAATAAACCAATTGTACCCGGCATATCAATGCCCTTTTTTAATTTAAAAACTATTAAATAATATGAGAAAAAATTACTCAAAAAAGTATGTCCTCTTGTGCGCGTTCCTGATGATGTCAGTTATGGCATTTGCGCAGTCAGGCGGCATAAAAGGTAAGGTGGTAGATGAAACAAATCTCCCCCTGCCAGGATCGTCCGTTAGTATTGACGGAACAACCATCGGCGCTACAACCGATGGCAGCGGTAACTACACTATTAGCGGGTTAAAACCAGGTAACTATACAGTTACGGCAAAGTTTTTAGGTTATACGGCATTTCAAAAAACCGTAACCGTGGGTAATACCGTAGTTACAGTTGATTTTGCTTTAAAACCGCAAAACACCAGTTTGAACGAAGTAGTAGTGGTAGGGTACGGTACCCAAAAGAAAAAGGATTTAACAGGTTCTGTTATATCTGTTACTGCCAAGGATTTTAACCAGGGCCCGGTAACCACCCCGGAAGCATTGATCACCGGCAAAGTTTCAGGTGTGCAGATAACGTCTAACGGCGGTGCCCCCGGTTCGGGAAGCACTATCCGTATCCGTGGAGGTGCATCATTAAACGCTTCAAATGATCCTTTGATTGTTATCGATAACGTTCCCGTAAGCAACTCGGGTATTTCGGGTGTTGCCAATCCGCTAAGCTTAATAAACCCGAATGATATCGAATCGTTTAATATTTTGAAAGATGCATCGGCTACAGCTATCTACGGTTCACGCGCATCAAACGGCGTTATCATTATCACCACCAAAAAAGGTAAAGACAATAAATTTGCAGTTAACTTCAGCACACTTAATTCAAGTTCTGAAAAAACTAAAGAAGTAAGTGTTTTAACCCCGGCACAATTTCGCGCAGCAGTTACCGACCCTGCCAACAACGTGCCAATCGCTAATCAAAACCTGTTAGGCCACGCAAACACCGACTGGCAAAACCAAATTTACCGTAAAGCCTTTTCAACCGACAACAATTTAAGCTTCACCGGTGGTATAAAAGGCCTACCCTACCGTTTATCAATTGGTTATTTAGACCAGGACGGTATATTAAAAACCGATAATTACAAACGAACAACTGCAGATTTAAGCTTAAACAAGGCTTTTCTTGATAACAGCTTAAAAATTGATCTGAGCTTAAAAGGCACCTACAGCGATAGTCATTTTGCAAATCAAGGCGCTATAGGCTCGGCTGTATCGTTCGATCCCACCCAACCTGTTTACTCAGGAAACGCCAAATACAACGGTTATTTCGAATGGCTTGATGCTAATGGCAACCCAAGTACCCTATCGCCACGTAACCCTGTTGGGTTATTGACCGAACAGGATGCCAGGGGCACTTCAAAAAGAGGGATTGGAAGCTTGAACTTAAATTATGTATTCCCGTTTTTAAAAGCGTTGCAATTTAATGCAACATTTGGCGGCGACTTGTCTGCTGGCCAGGGCCATACTTTGATCCCAGCCAGCGCAGCTTCAAATTTCACACAACAAGGTTCTTTTTCGAGATACTATAATAAAAACTACACTTATAATACTGACTATTACTTAAAATACGAAAAGGATTTTAAAGAAATTAAAAGCCACTTTGATGCACAGGCAGGTTATTCGTACCAGTATTTCAACAGCTTTTTCAGGCCTGAGCAGAGTTACAAAGCCGATATGGTTACTCCTATCGGGGTCCCTTCATTGCCTGGCTACGGACAATATTATATTGAGTCACCTTTCGCGAGGGTAAATTATAGCTTTGATGGCAAATATTTATTAACTGCCACAATTCGTGATGACCGTTCTTCACGTTTCTCTGACTTGCACAAAAATGGTTATTTCCCCTCTGTGGCATTTGCATGGCGCATGAAAGAAGAATCGTTTTTGAAAGGAATTGACGCTATATCTGATTTGAAATTCCGCGCCAGCTACGGTATTACCGGTCAGCAGGATATCGGTTCTTATTTCCCTTACCTTG
>JBDUDE010000345.1:0-3628 GCA_040003105.1 Mucilaginibacter sp.
GCACCGTTACATTCCTGTTATTGCCAAATGGGCCGGCTTCACCAAAATTGGCGAGCAGGTTGTTGAACACCGCCCCCGCAAATACGGTAAAACAAAATTCGGCCTGAACCGCTTTATAAACGGTTTGCTCGACTTAATGTCGATATTTTTTGTGGGCAAATTCGGCAAACGCCCCATGCACTTTTTTGGCGCGCTGGGCACGTTAAGCTTTTTGGCAGGAACTGTGATTACCATCTGGATAATAGCTGAAAAACTATCCAACTTAGCTCATGGCATAAAACCCAGGCAACCAACAGATAACCCCCTGTTCTACATAGCCCTGGTAGCCGTAATATTAGGCTCACAGCTATTTTTAACGGGATTTGTAGCCGAACTGGTAGCACGCAGCGCCCACGAGCGTAATAAATACCAGGTGGAGGAAGTTATTTAATTTGATGATTTGAAAATGTGTCAATTTGAAAATGATTGAAAAATTCAGACAGTATAAACTTGTGACCACGGCTTCAAACAATTTTCAAATCTTCAAATTATAAAATCTTCAAATCAAAACATGCTCTTCTCCATCATCATACCATTATACAATCGCCCGCAGGAGATAAAAGAACTGCTGGAAACCCTTGTGCTGCAAACTTACAAGCAGTTCGAGGTTTTGGTGATTGAGGATGGCTCGAAAGATGATGCTGCGGATATTGTAAAAAGCTTCGTTGGTAAACTCGACATTAAGTACTTTGTAAAACAAAACGAAGGACAGGGCTTTACCCGTAACTACGGTTTTGAACGCGCCAAAGGCGATTACTTCGTTATTTTCGACTCGGATTGCTTGATACCTGAGGACTACCTGGAAATTGTTAACAATTCGCTTAACGAAAACTGGCTTGATGCCTATGGCGGCCCTGACGCTGCGCATCCGTCATTTACACCGGTGCAAAAAGCTATCAGCTATTCCATGACGTCACCATTTACAACCGGTGGCATCAGGGGCAATAAAAAAGGAATTGGACAATTTCATCCGCGCAGCTTTAATATGGGCATTTCGCGCGGGGTTTGGGAAAAGGCCGGCGGTTTTATCATCACCCGCTCGGGCGAGGATATCGAGTACAGCATCCGCATACATTCCATGGGTTTTAAAATAGGGCTGATACCCGAAGCTAAGGTTTACCATAAACGCCGCACCAACTTTTTGCAGTTTTATAAACAGATACATTTTTTCGGCAGGGCGCGCATAAATGTTTATAAGTTTTTCCCTGCTGAGTTAAAAGCAGTTCACTTTTTTCCAGCTATATTTACGTTATCCCTGATTTTTACAGCCATAGCTAACGTGTTTGGCTGGCCCATAGCGCTGTTGTGTAACTTTATACTTGCGCTTATTATTTTGTTGATATTTTTTCATTCATTGGTGAAAAATAAGTCGGTAAAAATTGCACTTTTGAGCTTAATAGCATCTTTTATACAATTAACTGCATACGGCTTGGGTTTTATGCAGGATTTTATAAAACGGGTAATATTTAAAATATCATAATTATATATGTACCACCCATTTTCGGTAACGGAAACTTTAAGCATTGCCTGGCATATTTTGAAAAGAAATTTTGCCACGGTTGCTGTGTATACCCTGCTTTCTATATTAATAGTTTTTGGTACAGGCGTGCTTGTGAAATTTATTTTAATTGATATGGTTATTGCCACCATAAGCGGCATTTTTTCCATATTCCTGATAAGTTTTATTTTCCTTGGCTTTATCAAGCTGATTTTTCAGCTCATTGATAAAGAGTACTATGAGTTTGGCTTTGGCGACATCGTGCCTACCATAAAAATGCTGCTTAGCTATATCCTTTTATTAGTTATAGTAAGTACTATTACCGTATTTATATCAGCGGGGATAAAAACCCTTGAAGAAGGTTTACTGCAAAGCATATTGGGTATTCTTTCAGCCTTATTTTTCGAGGTTTTCTTTCTTTTTTATTTTCCGATATGCGCCTGTTTCATCGTCGATGATAATTCCGGTCCGTTTGAATCTGTTGTGCAAAGCTTTCAGCTGATAAAAGGTAACTTTTTAAAGTATTTATTGCTGTTTCTCCTAATTGAAGCGATGGTTTTTGTTGGCTCAATAACCGTAATTGGGATGGTATTTGTGGTGCCATTTGTAAACATCCTGCTGGTAGTTGCCTACCGCAAACTGGTTTATAGCCACATGGATGTTGATGATGATATCACCGAAACCGTTTAATTTATGGGAGTTAAGGCAGCATTAAGCAAACCTTTTGCCGCAATAGTAAACGGCCGGTTAAATAAGCTGCGCCAAAATGCGGTTGCCCTGCAGCAAAAAACTTTTCAACATCTTATTGTCAAAGCCAAAAACACGGCATTCGGCGCCGACCATCATTTTGGCCAAATCAATAGTTACGAGGATTTTAAGAAAAATGTTCCCATAAGGGATTATGAGCAGTTGCGCCCGTATATCGACAGGGTAACCAAAGGCGAAGAAAATGTGTTGTGGCCCGGCAAACCGGCTTATCTTTCAAAAACTTCAGGCACTACATCGGGGGTAAAATATATCCCCATCTCTAAAGAGAGTATGCCGCAACATATCAATGCTGCCCGTAATGCCTTGTTAAGCTATATTCATGAAACCGGCAATGCTGATTTTGTGGACGGCAAGCTAATATTCCTGCAAGGCAGTCCTGTGCTTGACGTTAAGGCAGGCATAGCAACCGGCAGGCTTTCGGGTATAGTTGCACACCATGTGCCCGGCTACCTGCAAAAAAACAGGATGCCGAGCTATGACACCAATTGCATTGATGACTGGGAGCAAAAAGTTGACGCCATTGTTGAAGAAACAAAAAACCAGGATATGCGCCTGATATCCGGAATACCGCCCTGGTGCCAGATGTATTTCGACAGGCTGTCGGCAGTATCGGGCGGAAAGAAAATAAAGGACATCTTTCCCAACTTTAAACTATTTGTACACGGTGGCGTAAATTATGAGCCATACCGTGCACGAATGGAAGAAAGCATCGGCTTTAAAATCGATTCGATTGAAACCTACCCTGCATCCGAGGGTTTCATTGCCTTCCAGGATTCGCAAAAAGAAAAGGGCTTATTGCTGATGGTTGACTCCGGGATATTTTACGAGTTCATCCCAACCGACGAATATTTTAACGAAAACCCAACCCGCATTAGCCTTGAAGGCGTTGAACTTGATAAAAACTATGCGCTGATATTAAACACCAGCGCCGGCTTATGGGGATATAGTTTAGGCGATACGGTTAAGTTCGTCTCCAAAAACCCCTATAAAATTGTGGTCACCGGGCGTATCAAACATTACATTTCGGCCTTTGGCGAGCATGTTATCGGCGAGGAAGTGGAACAGGCGCTGATGAGCGTTGCCAATCAAAAGGGTGTTGATGTAATAGAGTTTACGGTAGCCCCGCAGGTGAACCCGCCAGCCGGGCAATTACCTTACCACGAATGGTTTATAGAATTCGGCAAAGCACCGGCTGATGTGACAGCATTTGCGCTTGAAGTTGATAAAGCTCTGCAGAAAAAAAATATTTACTACTTCGACCTGATTAGCGGTAACATTTTGCAGCCTTTGGTAATCCAAAGCCTAAAAAAAGATACCTTTATA
>JBDUDE010000674.1:0-3623 GCA_040003105.1 Mucilaginibacter sp.
GGGCTTGCCGTCGCCGTCAATATCGCCCACGGTTATGTATGACGTTGGCGAAGTATTGGCCGAGAAATTCTTTTGAGCTGCGAAGGTTATATTGCTACCTGTGGATGTATTACGCAGGATATTAAGATCACCACCCGAGCAAAATACAAGGTCGGGCAGCAGGTCGCCGTCAATATCGCTTATCACCACTGATTTTAGCGCCGTGGGGTTGGTAATAACAAAATCGACCTCTGGCGCAAACGAAATATTGCCCACCGTTGAAAGGTTCTTGTATATCGATACCGTTGTATTGCTATTAACCACTACAATATCGGGCTTGCCATCGCCATTAATATCCCCTGTTGTTATCGACAGCGGGTTATCGCCGGTAGCCAGGCTTATGCCCGCAGCAAACGAAGCCGGTGTAACACTTCCCCCGGCGCCGGTGTTTTTTAATATCGATATGGTTTTATCGCCATTTGAAGTAATAATATCCGGTTTGCCATCGCCATTAACGTCACAAACACTTAACGAAAGCGGGCTGTTGCCCGTAGCAAAATCAACTTTAGGGTCAAAATCGGCAGGTTTTATTGATGATTTGGTTGGAGTGTAGGTAACATCAAACGGCTGCTTGCTTATGCCCTGTGTGCCGGTACTTGTATTTACCGCAGTTATAGGCTGATAGGTAGCCCCAACCGGAACTGTTACCGTAAGCACGTTTACATTTGCCGAAGTTACCACCGCCTTTGCAGCGCCAAAATATACAATGTTACCGGCAAGCGATGTGTTAAAGCCGACTCCCGAGATGGTGACCGTTGTACCAACCCCGCCGCTCGTGGGTGTGAAACCCTGTATTGTTTGCGCACAAAGCCCCGTAACCTTAAAAATTAATAAGGTCAGCAGTAAAAAAACAGCTACGGGTTTGCTTCCGCTCATATATTAACACTATCACGTGCCGCAACCATAATAAAGCATATTTATGGGGTGGTTAAGGTTTACCTTGTGCTTATGAAGGCTTATAAATCAACAATTTAAATGAGCACTAAAATAAGTTTTTGATTTGATATTTAATGATTTGTTTTTCTGTAAATTAGTGAGCACTTAAACATTATTGATGGCAAACACGACCGATAACCAAACATCAAACAAAATTAAATGGGCTTACACTACTTTGGCAGTCATTATTACCTGGTTTGCGCTGGTGTTGCAGTTCAGTATCTCAATACCTGCTTACCTGGACAAAGGTTGCTCGCTGAGGAGTGCGCTGATACAACTTTTTAGCTTTTATACCATATTAAGCAACCTGCTGATGGTTGCTGGGTTAACAACCATTTTAATAGCCGCAAAATCGGCATGGGGCAGGTTCTTTTTAAGGAATACCGTGTTAACTTCAATTGCATTATACATGACCATTGTTGGCCTTACCTACAACATATTGCTGCGAAACGTATGGCACCCTGAACACTTGTTTAAGCTGGCTGACGAATTATTGCATGTTGTTAACCCTATACTGTTCTTGATTTACTGGCTTGCCTTTGTACCGAAGGACGACTTAAAATATCGCAATGTTTGGCCCTGGTTATGTTTTCCGTTTCTCTACTTTGTTTATGTGCTGATACGTGGGGCCATCAGCGGTAACTACCCTTATCCTTTCCTTGATGTGGCCAAATCAGGATACCCGCAGGTTTTGCTTAACGCGGTTATTTTGTTGCCCATTTTTTGGGGACTGGGTGCATTATTTGTTTTTATAGACAGGCAGATGAAGAAGCCTGTTTTGTAGTCAAAATCAACCTGATTAACATACACTTATTGTCCGGACTTAAAAGTGCTCCCTCCATTTAGGCCGATACGCGCCTATTGACGTATTTTTCCCGCTTGGCATTGTAATTGCCTGTATGCTAATATCTATCTTAAAAAATAAATAGTATGAAAAAGTATATTTTAAGGGTTGTTGCACTGCTTATATTGGCATCTGCCACCCTGCCGGGCTGTTCGGTTGAATACCGTGAACGCCATGGTCATGGCCGTGGCCATGCATACGGACATGACCGCGACGGAGACCGTCACTATCGGAACAATTAAATTTCAGTTCAATAATTCAACAAAGCCTCGCGGGATTTTCCTACGAGGCTTTGTTATTTTATGGCGATCTGTTGCTTTACAGTGTTGTTTTAGTCACCAATACCCAGTCGACCACCACTTTTGCCTGGCCGGTTTTTATTTTGCTAACTGTGTTTTGTGAGATGCCGAAGTAGGGCTCCTTAACTTTATTCACCCCGTTTGGATAGCCACCTCCCAATGCAAAATTCAGGATAATGAATTTAGGGTTATCAAAGGCCCAGCGGCCGTATTTCTCAACCATGGCACGGGTTACTGTGTAAGTTACCTTGTCATCTACCTTAAAAACAATGCTGTCATGCGTCCAGTCGGCCGAGTAGGTGTGCCATTGGGTAACATCGGTGCCTGCGGGTAAAAAGGCCCGGTAGGCCAGGGGCGTGTCGCCAAAATAACCGGGGCCATGCAGGGCGTTGCTTGTCCAGCTGCTGTCGCCAACGGTTTCCATTACGTCAATTTCACCGCAATCGGGCCAGCGGCCATTGCCCAGGGCCCAAAACGCCGGCCATAAACCCGCCCCCGAAGCCATCTTCATGCGACATGTAAAGGTACCGTACGTAAACTCCATTTTATGCTTAGTGTTTATCCTGCCCGACAGGAAGTCATACTTTTTATTCTCCTTACTTATATAACCGGGGTGATAAAGCGCCTTTAGTACCAAAGCACCATTGGTTGCCCCTTCTTCGGCAGCATTGTTCAGCAGGTAAATAGTTGATGCAGAATCCACATAAGCCTGTTGCTCCTGGTTTACGGTATTGCCGGTAACTTCGACGTTCCATTTGCTGCGGTCGAGGGCTTTTTGGCTGAAATCCTCAAAAAATATGGTATCGCCTTTTTTAGGCTGATGTTGCCGGGCTATGGCAGCGGTTATGGTAAGCATTGCTGCTATGGTTGTCAGGAGGAAAAGTTTCATGGGTGGTTTTATTGGGTGGGATAAAAATAGGATTTTAAGGCTTATTGGTGTAAAAAATATTGGTATCAATTTTCATTTGCATAACCTTTTGCTTCTTAGTTTTGATCAAGAAGTGTACGGTGTTCCAATACTCGCCATTATCCTTCCAAAACTTCCCATCAATAGTCAAAACAGCTTTTAACAAATCACCCTCATAAAAATCCCCTTCGGCAAACAGGTTCTCTTTCAATACCTCGATAGCCAATGGCACTAAATAAGGCAATCCCATTTGCTGACCAATTGTTATACGCAGGTCTTCAACGGTATAATCGTTTAACACCTTTTTACGCAGCTGGTGTATCGTACTTGTTAACCTACTGCCATAAGTATCAGGCCCCCATACATCTTTCTCAAGATGTTCAAGTGTTTTAAAACGCCAGTTATGTTCCAGTTTCATTTAAGTGCTGTGGGCTGTCAGGAAGAAAAACTTCACGGTTGGCTTTTGTTGCGGGATGAGATTCAATAATTCTGACGCTTAGGGTTTCGCCTGTTATCAATAAAAGCAATCAATTCGATTTTTTGACTCCTTGGTTTTGTCCTGTAAACGAGTGATACCTGCTTAATAATTACTCCAATA
>JBDUDE010000342.1:0-3622 GCA_040003105.1 Mucilaginibacter sp.
GGCACTTACCGGGTGGTAATTGAAGGAATTGATACTAAGGGAAATTTAGGCCGCCAGGTTTTTAAATATAAAGTTCAATAGCTAATTCCCGGCGACCGGCCGGGTAATTAAAAACACGTGATTTAAAACATCGTGCCTGGTAGTTTTATTAATAAACTTCGGCATGATGTTTTCCTGCGGGTAATTAATAAACGATTTTATTATCATGAATTTTGCGTTGCGTTTCACCAGGGTATCCATGGAGCGGCCGTTAACATAAAATATCGAAGGCACAGTTGAAGTGAACTGGTCAAATTTGTCTATCGGCACATACCCTACCGGCCGTTTGCAATAAAACTGGAAATTATTATTCTCGAACTTTACCGAATAAACATGAACGCTGTCGAACTGCTTTTGATTGATGTAGTGCGCAGCTGCTATTTCGCCTTTATAGGGCGTAATTTGGTTAAACAGCACGGTATTTAAATAAAATCCCGTAAACAAGGCTGCCGCGCAGCTAAAAACAAAAAGGCGGGTGTGTGCTTCCTTAATTTTAACAACCGCCGCAAAAATTATCAACCCAAACAAAACAACATCTAGCCAAAAAAGTAAATAGTTGGCCGGCCGTAAAAAGTAATTTAAAACGGCTACAACAATGGGCAATAGTATTATAAACACCCATTGTGAAACAGCTCTGAACTTTGCTTCGGCCCTGCCCAGCAAGTCAACATAAAATGGCGCGGTAAAGATGGCGAACAACGGGAATACCGAGTTGGTATAAAACGGCAGCTGAAAACCCGATAACGAAAATAGCAACAGCAATAGTAACCCGCCGCTTATTGTATAATACTCTGCCAGTTTTTTACCACCTACGATTTGCTTTATGTTTTTAAATATCGCATAGTAAAACACCAGGCACCACGGCGCAAAAGCCCACAGCAGGGTATGCAGGTAAAAGAATTTACTCCCTGTTTCCTGGCGGCTTATTGGCCCTGAGTTTATAAATCGGCCGAATTGACTATCCCACAAAAACCATTTTATACCCGATACATTATGCCTGCCAAACACCGTTTTTTCGGGATGCAGATCAAACTGGGTGTAAAGGGCGTACAGTTCGGGCAGGATGAATATAATGGTAAGTACCCCCAGGGCCAGCCACTTTAACTTAAATACCTGCTTAAACTGTTTTTGAAAAATAAGCTGACCAAGCAGCGCGCCGTAAATAGCAATTATTACAAATATACCCTTGGTCATTACGGCGCAGGCCGTTAGCAGGGCCGCCATTAATAATTGCCCAAAGCTATAACGTTCATGCAGTTTTGCTATGTGATAAATGGCGCCTGGTATCAACGCCATAAGGTAGGGCTCGGCCCGGGTGTCGGTGTTTGAAAGCAATACCTGCATGGCTGTCATTAGTATCATCACAGCGGCAAAGGCAACCTGCCATCCGTAATACTTGCGTGCCAGCAGCCAGGTATAAACAAGGCTCAGCGTAAAAAAAAGCAAAGCGGGCAAACGGTAAGCCCAAACGCTTACACCAAATAGCTTAAAACTAGCCAATACCATCCAAAACGGAAAATGTGGTTTATCGAGCCAGTCCTGGTTATAGGTGTAAAGTTCAAAAAAATCTTTTTTATAAAGCAGCGTTTTGGCTATGGCAGCGTACAGACCGGGGTCGTCGGTAAAAAAGTTGACGTTTATGCCGGCAAAATTAACCGCAAGCGCCAGTACAAATAATAACAGGTAAAATAGCTTATTTGTATCCTTCATGTAATTGCGCCGGAGGGGTTGTAATACCGGGCAAATATAAGGTATACTGGTAAATAAATTTACCCGGAAGGGTGGGTCGGGGTAATTTAAAACAAAACCTCACACCCTGTGGGCGTGAGGCCAAAATCACAACAATTGTTTAACCTTTCGGTCTATTCCTAACTGCAATATGATTCTGATATTTAAAACGTTGCAATATTATTTTTGTTTCGTATAGCTGATTATTTATTATGGAATAAAACAGAAAAGAGTATCACAGATGTGAGCTGATTAACCAGATGACACCGGTGCCGAAGGAAAAAAAATCACAGATGTGAACTGATTAAACGGGATGACGCTGATATTATTAAAGCGACGGACATCTGTTTCATCAACTCCATGTGCAAACATCTGTGAAGCATCTGTGTCATCAGCTTCCTCTGCCAACATCTGCGATCATAATTAGACGCTGATTTGACACTAAAAGTCCAAAATTTCAGTTTATCTTTATAACAAATTATAACCAATAAAATATTTATTATGAAAGCAGTATTTCAAATCAAAGCACTATCATTTTTATTGTGTGCCGTTTTATTATCTACGGCAGCTATGGCGCAAAGCCCGCACAAAGGCGTAAAAGGTACCGTTGCCGGTGCAAATATCACTATCCGTTACGGAAGCCCTTTTGTTAAAGGCCGTAAAATATGGGGCGGTTTGGAGCCATACGGTAAAGTTTACCGCGCAGGCGCCGATTCTGCAACAACCTTTACTACCGACAAAGACATCACTGTTGAAGGTAAAAAATTAGCAAAAGGCAAATATGCATTTTTTGTTATCCCGGTTGAAAAAGGCAAATGGACCGTTATTTTTAACAAAACAGCCGAGCAATGGGGCGCATTTAAGTACGACCAGGCCCATGATGCCTTGCGCGTAATGGTAACGCCTAAAGCACATGCCATGACCGAATCATTAACCTACGTTTTCAGCAAAACTGGGTTCAGTATGGATTGGGATAAAGTAAGCATCCCGGTTTCTATAAAATAAGTTACGCCGATAAATTACTATTAAAAGCCTTCCGCATTTACGGAGGGCTTTTTTTATGCGCCCAAACTTGCATATTGCTATATTTACCGCGCATGTTAAGCAATACCGTTAAAAAGCAGCTAAAGTTTAAAGCCATAATAATAGCTGCATTGCTTGTTGCTATTTTTTTGCTGATATTTTTTGCCGGTTACCCGCGTGCAGTTGAACGTTATTTTTCCGAAAGCTTATACCCCGTAGTTTGCTACCTGCTGCACCCGGTGTTAAACATTTTCCCTTTTAGCGTTGGCGATGTGCTGTATATTTTCGTAATAGGCTATTTACTTTATGCTTTATGCCGGTTTGTAAAGCTGCTTTTTAAAAAACAGTTTATGCAGTCGGCGTTTTTGATTATCGGGATCATTATTAAATTACAGGCTGCCATTTTAATATTTTATCTTTTTTGGGGGATGAATTACTTTCGCACATCAGCCGGCGAACGGTTGAACCTACGGGATACCAGCTACACTACTGCAAACCTTAAGGCTGTTACAACTATGCTAATTGACAGTGCGAATGCTACCCGAGCCCGTTTAACACCTGCCGATTTTGCGCAATCCAACCCCACAATATACCAAAATGCAATATCGGCTATCAGTAAACTGTCTGCGGATTCTGTGCAGTTTCGCACCTACCATCCCGGCGTAAAGCCATCTATATTAACTCCTGTATTAAATTACATCGGTACTTCGGGCTATTTTAACCCGTTTACCGGCGAGGCGCAGATAAATTACCAAATGCCCGTTTTTAACCGCCCGGTGGTAGCCTGTCACGAAATGTCGCACCAAATGGGGTACGGACCCGAGGACGAGGC
>JBDUDE010000068.1:0-3615 GCA_040003105.1 Mucilaginibacter sp.
TATTTTTGAGTATGGCCATGCGGGTTTCCAAATCAGGGATTTGCAAATCGGCAGAAAGGCCCCACTTGAATCTCGATAAAAGGCGTTCTTCCAAACCGGCCAGATCCTTAGGCGCTTTATCCGAAGTTATGATAACCTGTTTGCCAGATTGGTGCAAGTGGTTAAAAATATGGAAGAAGAAATCCTGGGTTTTTTCTTTACCGGCAAAGTTGTGCACATCGTCCATTATCAGCACATCGATGGCTTGGTAAAAGTTCACAAAGTCGTTAATGTTATTGTGCTTAAGGGCATCAACAAATTGCTGGGTAAATTTCTCGCACGATACGTACAGTACCAGCTTATCGGGCAATGAATTTTTAATTTCGTTACCAATGGCCTGCGCCAGGTGGGTTTTGCCCAAACCTACGCCGCCGTATATCATCAGGGGGTTAAATGATGTGCCGCCCGGTTTAGCCGCTACTGCATAACCTGCAGAGCGTGCCAGCCTGTTGCAATCGCCCTCAACAAAATTGTTGAACGTGTAATTGCGGTTAAGCTGCGGGTCTACATTAAGCTTTTTTAAGCCGGGGATTACAAAAGGGTTCTTTATGTCCTTATTTATCGAAATAGGTATCGGCATAGACTGATTTTTTGATTCAGCGCCATTCCCGTTTGAAGGTATGTTTGTGGTGTATGGCTTGCTGGATGATGACTGTTCTACTACTATATTGTACTCCAAACGTCCATCGTCGCCTAATTGTTTTTTTATTGTTTTGCGCAGCAGGCTAACATAGTGTTCTTCCAGCCATTCGTAAAAAAATAAACTCGGAACTTGTATCGTTAAAACGCTCCCTTCCATCCGTAAAGCTTTAATTGGCTCGAACCAGGTTTTAAAGCTTTGTGCCGGTATATTGTCTTTAATTATTTGAAGGCAGCTATTCCAAACGTTCGTACAAGTTTTTTCCATAAGTAATTTTTATTAAAATGTTGATTTCCAACCCCCAGCGAAGCATCTTTTGGAACAGCTACGGAACACCGAATATTCAAAAAAAAGACGGATTAAAAAATTTAATTTTACTTTTTTAGCAAAATAAATTTAACAAATATTAACGCGTTTAGTAGTATAAATTCAAGATTAAATGTTATACTTCGTGGTTTAAAACGCATGCAATATCTTGCAATTTAATTATTCCAATATTTTTTTAATTATTTCTCTAATGTCACTATCTGCCACTCCTTCCTGCTTCGCGCAGGGGCTTGGCAGGTATCAATTTCTAAGCCATAATAACCCAAATTATTCCTAAAAGTTTTAAGATTTGTTTAACTGGCTGATACTGGTGTGAATAAAAAAAATCAAGTGTGGATAACATTCTGCCACGAAGTTATTTTGGCAGTTTTTAGCTGTCAATACTCGCCAAAAACAAGGCGCAGCGTGTCAGAGATTTCCCCAAGAGTGGCATAGTTTTCAACAGCGGTCAAAATAAGGGGCATTAAATTGTCAGTGCCTTTGGCGGCGTCATTGAGTTTTTGCAGGCAGGTTGCAACGGCATTATTATCCCTGGTTTTTTTAAGTGATGTGATTTTTTCGGCCTGCATTTTACGAATGGAGTCATCCACCCTGAAAACATTTATTGCCGGAGCTTCGGGTTCGGTAAATTTATTAACCCCTACTAGTACCCGTTCGCCGCTTTCAATTTCGGTTTGATATTGATAAGCCGAACGGGCAATTTCCTGCTGAATGTAGTCCTGTTCGATGGCCTTTACCGAGCCGCCCATGGCGTCGATTTTATCGATATAAATTTGCGCTGCCTTTTCAATTTCGTCTGTTAACGCTTCTATAAAATACGAACCTGCCAGGGGGTCGACGGTATCAGTGGCGCCGCTTTCAAAAGCTATTATCTGCTGGGTACGCAGGGCTATTTTTGCCGCTGCTTCGGTAGGCAGAGAAATGGCTTCGTCGTACCCGTTGGTATGCAGTGATTGCGTGCCGCCCAGCACTGCCGCCAGCGCCTGGTTGGTAACCCGCACTATATTGTTCATGGGTTGCTGTGCGGTTAAAGTTGAGCCGCCGGTTTGCGTATGGAAGCGGAGCTTCTGTGCCCCGGCATCCGTGGCGCCCAACTCCTTTGTAATATGCGCCCACATGCGCCGTGCCGCCCTGAACTTGGCAATCTCTTCGAAAAAATTATTATGGCAGTTAAAGAAGAATGAAAGCCGTTTGGCGAACACATTAATATCAAGCCCCTTTTGCAGCGCTGCCTTCAAATAGGTTTTACCATTGGCCAGTGTAAAGGCCAGTTCCTGTACAGCGGTTGAACCCGCCTCGCGGATGTGGTAGCCAGATATGGATATGGTGTTCCATTTGGGCACTTCTTTGCTGCAATACTCAAACACGTCGGTTATCAGTCGCATTGAGGCTTCGGGCGGATATATATAGGTGCCGCGTGCGGCGTACTCCTTCAATATATCATTCTGTATGGTTCCCGATATCTGTTTTAAATCGGCACCCTGCTTTTTTGCTAACGCGATGTACATCGCCAATAATATAGGTGCCGTAGCATTAATAGTCATCGAGGTGGTGATGTTCTTCAGCTCGATGCCGTCAAAAAGTATTTCGATGTCTTTTAACGAATCGATAGCTACACCAACTTTGCCAACCTCGCCTTCGGCCAACTCATGATCCGAGTCGTAGCCAATTTGTGTAGGCAAATCAAACGCCACCGAAAGGCCCATAGTGCCCTGACCAAGCAGGTAATGATAACGCTTATTTGATTCTTCGGCGGTTGAAAAACCTGCGTACTGGCGCATGGTCCACGGCCGGCCGCGATACATGTCCTTTTGTATCCCGCGGGTAAACGGAAACTCGCCCGGAAGTTCATTCATTCCCGAAGGCTCGGTGTAAACCTCCTTTATTTCAATATTCGATGTAGTGGTAAATTTTTTATCGCTCATATATATAATATATATGGTTAGTTTCTCCCTAATCTCTAATCACCAATTAACCAACCTAAAATATCTCCTCAACATCCTTCCTCAACATACTTGCTCCCACTTCGTATGGGTTTTCTTCCAGTTCGGCTATCGTTGCCAATATCATTTTAGCCAGGTCAAGCCCGGTTGCCACTTCGGGCATTCCTTTGGCGGCATTATTAATAATACCAAGCGTATTTTCACGTACATGTTTTACCACGCCCCAGGCCCGGCTGCTTACATAAATTTGTTGGGTTATATTATGCTGGTACTCGTTGCGTATCTCTTCTATAATAATACTGTATAACTCATGTGCCGTATAAGCAGGGGCATTCAGGCGCACCAGCATACTGGCGGGGTTTACGCGCTCAATAAACAGCACCAGGCGTTCATAAGCCTGCAGGCGCAAGGGCAGGGTTTGCTGGCTGATGGTTTTCTTAAATTCGAGCAATTGTATTTTCTCGTCGCGGTCTAAATAAGGCTTTATTAAATAAAAGGCTATCCATACAATCCCCAGGCCGGCTATGGTGTATTTTAAAATATCTAAAAAGTACGGTAGAAGATTCATGCAAGTGAATGTTAAATGCGGGTCATAAATATATTGGCTCGCGCAAAAATCCGCATTTTACCTTATATTTGTATAGTTAATTGAAAATAAGATGAGTA
>JBDUDE010000415.1:0-3612 GCA_040003105.1 Mucilaginibacter sp.
AAATACACGCAACTTATTTTAAAAATACATTAAATAACCTGTTTTATTTGATAGGTTTTGTCGTTCAACTTAAACATTGCCCCCGCTTTTTGCCCCAAAAGCTTTAATCCAATGGGCGATGCGGGCGAAACGGCAAAATATTTTTCGTCATCAACCATTAATACCCCGGCGCTAACTGCAATATAAAAGTTACCGTTATCGGTTAACACCACGCTCCCGGTTTCGGCTTTATCAGCAACAATGTTGGGGTTTATTTTGTTTAGGGCCACCTTTAATTTATTTGCTTCATTTAGTTGTTTCATGTTGCGGTCGGTTTCCTGCTGCATCATTTCGCGCCCGGTTTCGTATTTATCGCCGGCGCTGCTCTTGGTGTCATCGGTTGATGCCTTTTGCGCCTCGTTAATGGCCAGTTGCGCAGCTTCCATGCTTTTTTGCACGTAACTGAAGCATTGGTTGTATAATTGTTGTTTTAGTTGATTCATATTTGTTGAAGGCCGGAAAGTCCGACAAGCCAGTAAAGTCGGAAAGATAGGATTTTTGTGGAGAAGAAATTAGTTTGAGGAGTTGGTCTTTCCGGGTTGGATGTTAACTTCAATACGAAACCCACCAAAATACGAAAACCCCCTTGCACTCGCTGCTTGGGGGCTTTCAACCTAAACCTTATCACAATTATAAATGCGAGAATGCATTTATACACTCTCATAACGCAATTACGGGCCTTGTGTTTTATTTAAATAAAAAAACTTACTTTTTTATGATAATTATGTTTTGTTTACAGCGAAACCTCAATTTTAACTACAGGTAGCCGGCAAAAAACTTTAGCGTGTGGACAATGTGCGTTGCCCAGTAATTCCACTCGTGCCCGCCAGTATTTTCAACATACAGGTGCAGCATGCCTGCACTATCCATTTTTTTGTGCAGCGCACGGTTGTAGTTAATCAGTAAATCGCCGGTGCCGCAATCAAACCTTACGGGTGGTAACTGTTTACGGTATTTTACAAATGTTTCAAAAACATCTTCGTCGGTTACATTATCCTGGGCATAGTGTTTTAGTGATTCCTCAACAAAAAACTTTATCTGTGGTAAGCTTGTCATAGACGAATGGCCCGCGATAGCCCTAAACTTCCCGCCGTATTTAGCCCCTATGCGCAATGCGCCAAAACCACCCATTGACAAACCAGCAATAAACAGCGGCGATTGGTTGTTTGCCCCCCGTATACATTCGGCCAGGGCGTCGGGTACATCCTCAGCAATCCATTTTTCAAAATTGTAACCATCGAGCGGCAAAAAAGCTGACCCATCGCCCCACATTCCGTCTGACGGCATGGCAATTATCATTGGCGGCAGTTCCCCTTTTTCCATAAGCTCATGTGCCTTTATGTGCACACCCGAACTTAAAGGCCAGCTCCATGCGCTGCCATAAACACCATGTAAAAGAATAACAATTGGTAAAGTATCGTTGGGCCCGGTACCGGGCGGAACATAAACACAGATATCGCCACGGCCTTTCAGGTTTGGCGTTTTAACTGTTATAAACCTGAGATTATCATTTTCGTATGCGGGGTTTGATATTTCTAAAGTCTTAAATCGGGGCACCGGTGAAATATTACCTGGCCGTGATTTGAATAGGACCATATTATTCTTAACTATAAAGGTTGTTTTTAATGCAGATATATTTTCCGCTTCGTGGCTGTAACGTATAGTTTAGGTAATTCGCTACAATTGTCAAAAAAACAATTAAGCCACATCTAAATAAGTAACAACATAAAACGAACGTGTAAAAGAACGGCTAATTCTTAGTTAAAAAAATGAGGATATTGCCTATTTGCTGGGGAATATTATCAATATTGTAACAATTAAACTATCTACTAACAAGTACTTAACATTTAATGATAAAATTTGCCATTTTTATAATAAGTTCTGCATTGTTTAGCCCAGGTATGATGCCTACTTTCACCGTGCCAATAAACAACCCTGATGAAAATTAAAGCAGTAATAATTGCGCTGTCAATAAGCGTTTTAACGATAAGCGGCAGCCGGGCATTTCAACAGAAACGGCCCGCCAGCCACGAGGAAATTATTTACCACATCTTTCAACGCAGTTTTTACGATAGCAACGGCGATTTACATGGCGACCTAAACGGCATCCGCCAAAAACTGGATTATCTGCAAAAACTGGGTATTACGGCTGTGTTGCTTACCCCGCTGTATGAATCTGTTTTTTATCACAATTATTTTTCGGGCGATTTTAAGAAGATAGACCCCAGGTATGGTACTTTAGCCGATTACCTGGCTCTGGTAAAAGAGCTGCACCGCCGTGGCATGAAGTTCTACATGGATATGGAGACCCAGTACGTAACCGAGGACCATATTTGGTGGAAAGATGGAATAAATAACCCTGCATCAAAATACAGCGACTATATTATTTATGATGATAAAGAACAAACCAAACCAACCAGCATAGTATTTGGCGTAAACGGGCTTTTGGGTTACGATAGCGTTTACCGCAAAATAACCACGGTAAACCTGAATAGCCCCAAAGTGCTGGATTATAATTACGGCCTTTTTAAGTATTGGATGGACCCAAACCGCGATGGCAAATTTGACGATGGTGTCGACGGTTTCAGGCTTGACCATATGATGGATGACCTTGACGGCAAACACCTGCTACCCCATTTATTTGACACCTTTTGGAATCCGCTGATAAACAAGCTAAGGGTGGTGAATCCCAAAATAAAAATTATTGCCGAGCAGGCCCAATGGCTAAGCCTTGGACTTGATTATTTAGACCATGGCGGGGTTGACAGGGTATTTGCGTTCCGGCTGGCCTATTCAATCCGTGCTTTCAGCAAAAAAATGCTGACAGAAAACGCTGACTCTACCTTTTTGGCAACGCCCGCAAATAAGCAGCAAATAGTTTTTATTGAGAACCACGATACGCCACGCTTTAGTTTTGGCGTAAAAGGCGATGTGGATAAGCTAAAAGTTGGGGCCGCACTTAACTTGCTGATGGGCGGTGTACCATCCATTTATTACGGGCAGGAACTGGGGATGACGGGCAACAGCGCAGCCTTTGGCGCTACCGATGCCAACGAGTTGCCCGACCGGGAGGCTTTTGAATGGTATAAAACCGACCAGGGCAAAGGCATGGCTTACTGGTATAAGCAAAAAGGCCCGCATAAAGACACGTTTAACAGCGACAAGCCAAATGACGGTGTATCGCTGGAGGAGGAGCAAAATGACCCAAATTCGCTTTGGAACTTTTACCGGCAGATGATAGTCATCCGCAAGGCCAACCCTATAATATCAACAGGAACTTATAAAACACTGGCCAATGATAACGACAAAGTATTCAGCTTTATGCGATATGATGGTAATAAGCAGTTCATAGTAGCGGTTAACCTTTCGGATAAACCGGTGACTGCAAACATTATTCGCGGGTTGGGGAATAAGCTTAAGATAGTTTATGGTAGTGTAACGCCGATTAGCAGTGGCAGCTCGATGTCGGTTAGTTTGCCGGCGTGGGGTGTGGGCGTGTGGGACTAACTAACCCTTGCCGTCATTATAAGGAACGAAGCAACCTCTACACTCGCTAATCAGCGAAACGAAAAC
>JBDUDE010000151.1:0-12184 GCA_040003105.1 Mucilaginibacter sp.
CTTCCATATCCGAAAAGCCGAACCCTGGCGTATACGAATAGATGAGCAGGTTATAATTAAATATACCCGTGGTATTCAAAAAAAACACCAGCACCCAAATGGCCACGCCCACTCCATGCGCAACAAACTTATTATTGATAACTACATGCACTACGTAGCTAAACACTACCATCTCCAACAATTGTGGCAGCAGCGTAGCAAAAACGAAGGTGAAATAGACCTGCAAATTGTAATGGAAGAACCCTTTCGCCGTTTGCACTACCATACCGGTAACCATTGGGATTAACGATAAGCCAAGCCCTATAATCAGCAAGGCCACCAGCTTCGAGCCATTCAGCACCCAATTTGGCGGCGGCAGCGAATCATTAATAAATGCATAGCGGGTTATCCTGTCACGGTGAAGTGTTTCACCGGTGTAAAAGATGATGATGAAAAAGATGAAAAATGGAAAAACTTCATGAAATATCCCCAAAAGCTCCACGGTACGCGGGTAGTACGGCACACCGTAGTCACGCATACCCATCCAGAACACAAAGCCCAGGAATACCAGTCCGCTTCCCAGTATGATCCAGAAATAATTATCGCGCAGGATATTCATCAGCTCAAGCTTGCTTAAGCTGAGCAACGTTTTACGGTTGTAAGGCTTGGTGAAGCTTACTTTTATATTTTGATTAATGGCGCGTTTAACTTTTGCCGGTTCGTCATCAATGGCAGCCTTATCCCGTTTGCCGCTGAAGAATTTTTCGAAACTGAAATTGAAGTAGGTAAATAAAAGTATTACCATCCCCACGCCTGTCCATATCAGGCGGTTAAGCAGTACGGTGCCTTCAACCGGGAAAAGCGTTGTATTTTTTACGAATGAAGGCACACTGCCCGATATCATCCTGGCAGCGCTTAACCCAAATGGGTCTGCCAATATGATCACGGTTGCATTGGTGGTATTATTAAGGAAGAAAACTGACATGAAATAACCCAGGAAGAGCAATATTCCGCCAGTGTAAATCACCTTCACATTGCGCGTAAATGCCACCAGGCCAAAAAACAGCGAGGATGTGAAAAATAAATTCGGCAGCGCCATGGTAACAAACGGGTGAAAATAGTACATGAAGTTATTAGGGCCGTATTCCTTTGCGTCTTTCCAACCCATCACCGGTCCAAGTTTGGAACCAATTATGGCGCCGATGATTATCGAAGTTGCAATCAGCAGCATGAACAGGAACGAGCCCAGGTAGCGCCCCCAAAAGTACCCGGCCTTTGTTATCGGGTATGTGAGGTAATAATCCTTGGTGTTGTATTCAATGTCGCGGTATAAAGAAGTCCCCATGATAGATGAGCTTATCAGCATCATAAACATGGTGATACCGGCACACCAAAGCGAGATTACATAAGGCGAGTTGATATGCTGTTTTTCGGCCAAAGGCAGCCAGCCATGCGCAAAAGTAGTGATGGTAAATATGAGTGAGGCTGCAAAGTACAGGTATACGGCGGGCCTGCGGGTCCGGTTTTGGACCTCGAACAGAAAAATTTTCCAGAACATATTTATATGATTTTAAGGAGGTTAAATGGTATTTACATCCACACGGGTGGCGATATTACTAAAATACACGTCTTCAAGATTTGGCACCGTCGCAACGAAGCCGCTGCCCGGGTTGGCATCGCTGATAATCCTGATATGCAGCCTGCCGGTTTTTAGCTGGGTTGATATTACCGTAAAGTCGTCTTTGTAGTGCCCCAGTTCATTTTTGTCAATGGCCTTGGTAAATATTTTGCCTTCCATTTCGGTAACTGCGGTATCCGGCTCGCCTGCATATAACACCTCGCCCTGGCAAATAATGGCAAAGTTTGAACACAGCGTGCTGACATCTTCCACAATATGGGTAGATAATATGACGATGGTATTTTCTCCCAGCTGGCTCAGCAGGTTGTAAAAACGGTTGCGCTCGGCAGGGTCCAAACCGGCGGTTGGTTCATCTACAATTATCAATTTGGGGTTACCTATCAGCGCCTGCGCTATCCCAAAACGTTGTTTCATCCCGCCCGAGTACGTTCCCAAATGTTTCTTTCTATCTTTTGATAAGTTCACATTTTCCAGCAGCGAGCTCACCAATTCTTTCCGTTCGGCGCTGTTACCTATACCCTTCAGTTGGGCAATGTGGTCGAGCATCCGTTCGGCCGATATTTTGGGGTAAACGCCAAATTCCTGCGGCAGGTAGCCCAATAATTGCCTAACCTGGGTTTTGTTTTTTAAAACGTCAAGGTCATCTAAAAAAACGCTGCCTTTGTCGGCTTCCTGCAGGGTAGCAATGGTGCGCATCAGCGATGATTTACCCGCGCCGTTTGGCCCAAGCAAACCAAACATGCCATTGTTTAATGTTAGCGACACATCCTTTAAGGCATGCACGCCGTTTGCGTATGTTTTTGATAAAGAATTTATAACAAGTTTCATATTTGTAAGGATTAAGATTTATATCATTTTTTGTTTATTAGATTTTTAGCTGCGCCGGATAGTATCAGCTTCGCGCTGTCGGCCAGCTTATATTTTAAATTAGGAATGGTGCCGCCCTGTAGTTGCAGCCTGCTTTTATTAAGCAGGTTTATATCCGCATTTTCAAACCGGTTATCATTTGCTATTGTCATATCTGATGCGCTGCCATCGTTTATTCCAATTACGGCCTTCAAGGTTTTAATGTTATTGCCAGTAAGTGTAATGTTGCTGCCGTGCTTTGCGGTAATTGACAGGCTATCCTGGGTAAACCCCCGGATAATTGATGGTCGCCATTTAAAATCGATTGCTGCCAGTGTATCGGTAATTTGGATATCGCCTGCCATATAACGGGCATCGGCGTCGAATTTTATAAGGTTGGGGCAGGTTATCAGCATCACATAATCAAACCTGGGGTTTTGGTAACTTCCTTCAAAACTAACATCAATCTGCAATGCCTCTCCCCTTTGGGTCACCTTAACATAGTTTTTTCCAAAGGGCTCAATTTTCACATCAAACGGCCCTTGCTTCACAATGATGTTCGCTGCGGTTGATGCGTTAAGTTTTATGGTGTTAAAGTTTTTAAAATCCAGCGAAACGTAGTCCCTGAAAGGTTTTTTATAATCCCCCGCAAAATACGCCGACTTTATTATCAAATCGAACCAAACCATTGCCGCCAATATCAATACTACGCCTGCGAGCGCTAATTTATTACTTGTTTTCATCGTTGGTTTTGTTTGATATAGAGCCATAGTTGGCCAATTTAAAATTGTCGTACCGTTGCTGTATCTCGTCGGCCGAAATATCGAGGAGGTACATATTTTTAAACAATTCGGGCAGGTTTTGCTGCAGGAAGTTTTCCTTTCGCAATTTTTTTACCGTTTCATAGCCATCCGGCGATACAAAGAGCCCCAATCCCCTTTTATTGTAAACCACTTCCTGTTTCTGCAAAAACTCGTACGAGCGCATTACCGTGTTTGGGTTTACTTCAAGTTCAATGGCAAGATCGCGCACCGATGGTATTTTTTGCTCTGGCGGCCATTTTTCCAATAATATATTATCGCACACGTAGGCTGCAATCTGCAGGTATATGGCATCCTTATCTTTAAATTCCATAATCGGCCATTTACACTTGTTTCTCTTTTAACCTGTAATAAGCTGCTGCCCAAAATATTATAGCCACGGCAATCAAAACGAATCCCAGCAAAGGGTCGGTTCGCCCTACACTGTCTACACTCACATACCTGTTGTTTTCAAAAAAACTGACGCTGCTGAAAGGACTAGCCGTCCGTATTTCACGCCCGATAAGCGCCTCTATAAAAGTGGTATTAACAATTGCCAGGGCTATAATGGCGATAAAAAAACAAAAGGCAGTTTTTATAAAATGCAGCTTTTCGAAAAACACCGCGCCCCAAATAGCCAGGCCGTGCAACATGGCATATGCAATGAACATTATTGGCACCGGGTCAGTAAAGATGTTCAATACCTCAATACGTTGGCCCGGCCACTGTTTAATGTGAAGCAAAATCATCAGGATGCCATAAAAACAAGCTATGTACACCAACGAAAACAACACGAACGACACCAGCCATCCTGCAAAAAACTTCTCAAAATGCGAAGCCGGCAAGGTTAAGTAGCCAATGGCTTTTTTCTTGTCGCTTACGTCGGCAAAAATGGTGCTCGTGAATATGGTTCCTGCTAAAAAATATATCGTGACAAATAATACTACCTGCGAACCTAAATCTAAAACTACGGGTGTCAGATATATAAAAAAACTGCCCCCAACCAACATCACGCCGGTAAGCACAGCCATGCCCATCAGGTAAGTTTTATAGTGCTCTGCAAGCTGTTTAATAAACAACCGGCCGAAACGTTTTGTATTGAATATATTGTTCATTTCAGTCGGCTTTTAAAATTTGAATAAGCGTATTGCTGCCGGTAGTTACAGCATTAAAAAATAATTCAAGATCCATTTTACTGAATTTGCCGCTGGTGTTTTTGATGATGGCATTTCTACCTTTCATGCCATCCTCTTCGTACAAAACTTCCATCCCTGTAGTATCATTAAAAACTCCGAACGTTATTTTTTCGGTGATGTCCTCTATCGGGCTGTTAATTACAATTTCGCGGTCGTGAAGAATTAAAAGGGTGTCGATAAGGCTATCCAAGTCGCGCACCTGGTGGGTTGATATTACGATGCAGCGCTCTTCCGTTAGTACCGATGCTATCAGCTTACGAAACTGAACTTTGGAAGGTATATCGAGCCCATTGGTGGGCTCGTCCATAATCAGCAGGGTGGTGTTGGTTGCCAGTCCGAAAGCTATCATCGCCTTTTTTTGTTGCCCGAAAGATTGTTTATCCATTGCAGCCGCAGCATCAACATCAAGCGCTTTCAGGTACTGGTAAAAATCGGCATTGCTGAATTTTGGATAAAACCCGGCGGTGCTTGCAGCAAACTGTTCAGGTGTTAATGAGGGAACGAATATCTCCTCAGCCAAAAAGTAAACTTCTTCCAACACAGATACCGGCCTGCCGGAAACATTGACACCGTTGAATAAACAGCTTCCCGTTTGTGGATAAGCCAAACCGACCATATTTTTCAGCAGGGTTGATTTGCCCGCACCATTTTTGCCAAGCAGGCCGTAGATATGGCCCTCGCTTAATGATAAATTCAAATCGTGAAACAACAGCGGCTTGCGCGGATAACCAAAACTTAAATCTTTTATTGCAATCATAATTGCTATGGTGTATTAGTATAATAGTACACTACAAATGTACGTGGTTTTTTTACATTTCAAAATATTATGCGATTTATTTTTTATGCTGATTTATTGGGATTAATTTTGAACATCGTCGACAATATTGAAGTATGCAAGCTGTTTACTATAAAAGCCCAATCGGTACCCTGCGAATTACTGAGGAAGATAATTTTATCACTTCCATATATGCACTGGATGAAGATTATGAGGCATTTCCTCCCGAAACGCCACTATTAAAAGAAGCGGTAAAACAACTCGACGAATATTTTGAAGGCACCCGTAAGGATTTTGATTTACCTCTTAAACAGCAGGGCTCCGGTTTTCAGCAGGGAGTTTGGAACGAGTTAAGCCGCATAAGCTATGGCAAAACCGTTAGCTACCTCCAACAATCTAAGTTTCTTAATAATCCGCTTGGGATAAGAGCCATTGCGTCTGCCAACGGCAAAAACCATTTACTGATAGTAGTACCCTGCCACCGTGTTATCGGCACCGATGGCAGTCTCACCGGTTTTGGTTGTGGCATATGGCGTAAAAAATGGCTGCTGGAGCACGAGCAAAGGGTGATGGGTGTAGGGCAAATGACGATGTTTTAAGGAAGTCGGAAAAGTCCGAAAGTCCGAAAGAAGCTGCATTTTGTACTGAAGAACTTTATCAACTCAATCAAACCTAATCAACCTATTCATCTTTCCCGACTTTACTGACTTTCCCGACTTTACTGACTCTTCCTAACCCTTCAACAACTCAATAATCTCCTCGGTCCTCAACACATAATCAACAGCGTTTAAATTAATGGCCTCCCGCGGCATTTCGGGTAACTCGGCGTCTTCGGGGCTTTGGGCTATGGTTAATGAGCCGGCATTGCGCAATTTGAGCAAACCCGCAGCGCCATCCTGGTTAGCGCCGGAGAGCAGGATGGCCGTGCATTTATCTTTATAAATCTCAGCAGCACTTTCAAACGTAATATCTATCGATGGTTTTGAAAACCACACCGCCTCAGATACATCAAGCGCGAAACTGCCATCCTTTTCAATTAATACATGGTAGTTTGGCGGGGCCACATAAACTGTTTTTTTATTAACCTTGTCCTTATCGCTTATCTCTTTAACCTGTATCCTGCTGTTTTGGGCAAACAATTTTTCAATCCCGCTCTCAAAATTCCTTTTTCGGTGCATTACTATTATTACGGCCTTGTTTAAATTGGCATCAAGGTTTTTTACTATACCAAATATTAGCTTAAAAGAGCCCGCAGAACCGCCTAACAGCAGTATATCAGAGCTGTGCCAGCGGTCGGTTATGTTTTTATCAGGAGCCAATTTTTTGGTAGATATTTTCCTTTTGATTTATCGCTTTAAACTTCTTTTTAAAAAACTCACTCCTTATAGTTTCTTTACTGCCAAGGCATAAAAAACCATGCGGGCAAAGGCTCTTGTAAAAAAGGTCGAGTATTTTTTCCTGCAATTGTGTTTCAAAGTATATAAACACATTGCGGCAGCTTATTAGCTGAAATTCGTTAAAAATAGTATCGGATATTAAATTATGTACCGAAAACAAGGTGTTTACCTTTAATTCGCTGTGAATAGTAGCCGCATCATATAAAACCGTAAAATGGTCGGTTAAAGTGCCGCTTAAGCCTGCCATCTGGTAGTTTTCGGCGTAGCTTTTTATTGCCCGATAGCTGTAAATGCCTTTACGCGCTTCCTTTAACACAACGGTATTTATATCGGTGCCATAAATAAACGCTTTATCCTTCAGCCGCGACTGCTCCATCAAAATCGCCAACGAGTAAACCTCTTCACCGGATGAACATCCTGCCGACCACATTTTTATATGCTGATAAGTTGAAAGATAGGGAATTACCTGCGTGTTTAACGCCTTGTAAAACGATGGGTCGCGAAACATTTCGGTAACGTTTACTGTAATTTCCTCTAAAAAATCCTGGAAAAATTCGGGATTATTAACCAGTACATGCTTGAGGTCATAGTATTCCAGCTTTTTTATCATCATCACCCTGGTAAGTCTTCGCTTTAACGATGCTTTGGAATAATCAGAAAAATCAAACCCATGGACCTTTTTTACAAGGTCAATAATCTCTGTTACCTGCTCTGCACTTAACCCTGGTGTAGAAAGATTCATATTTAATTACCCAGCCAAAGCTGCATTAACGAAATCAACCTGTCCATATCAACCGGCTTTGTAATGTAGTCGTTTGCGCCGGCCGCTATACATTTTTCGCGGTCGTCCATCATTGCTTTTGCTGTTAAAGCTATTACGGGTAGCCTGGCCCATTTGTTTTGCCTGCGGATGTATCTTGTTGCCTCATATCCATCCATTACCGGCATCATAATATCCATCAGCACAATATCAATATCATTGGCGGCTTCCAGTTTGTCAATGGCTTCCTGCCCGTCGCCCGCCACTTCAACAATCATGTCATAGCCTTGCAGCGCACTGCTCAGTGCGAAAATATTACGCATATCGTCATCTACAATAAGCACTTTTTTACCTTTTATCACGTCTTTGCCCTGCGTAACATTTTTACTTTTCGACAGGTTAACCTGGTCGGCAGCCGGAGATGATACCTCACGTACCTTATTTAAAAACAGGTTAACCTCGTCAATCAGCCTGTCGGCCGATTTATTGGTTTTTACCACCATCGCGTTCGCGTACTGCATCAGCCGGCTCACCGATGTTTTATCAAGCTCCATGGCCGTATTAATAATAACCGGCAATGATGTAAATCGCTCAATGGCTTTTATTTTATCCAAAAAGTCCAGTCCCGAAATATCAGGCAGGTTTAGATCAAGTATTACGCACTGGTATTCCTTTTCGTGCAGCATCCTGAATGCCGACTCGCCATCAAATGCCTGGTCGACAGATATTCCCTGGTCTTTCAGCATATCTACCAGTGCCTGGCTTTGGGTCTTGTTGTCCTCAACCAGTAATATCTGGGTAAACTTAACACCGCTTTGCAGCATGATATCAGCAAATAATTTGTCGAGCGTAGTGGTATCTACGGGCTTCTTAAGGAAGCTAATTGCCCCTTCCCGACGAACCCGGTTGGCCGCAGCATCGCCTGCCGACATCATGTGCACCGGTATATGAAGGGTTTGCTCATCCTGCTTCAACTCTTTCAATATCTGCCAGCCATCTTTTCCCGGCAGCATAATATCCAGTATAACGGCATCAGGCTGGTTCTCTTTAATAATTTCAACTGCATTGGTACCCTCGCTCACCATTACCGATTTGTAGCCGTGGTCGCGGGCATAGTCATGCAGTATATCGGCAAAGTTTTTATCATCCTCAACAATCACCACCAACGGGTCGCGGTCAGCAACCCTTGTCGCTTGTACAACCGGTTTTAAAAATTGCATTTCGGGCGCAAAGGTTTCAACTGTGGGCACGGTTTCTTCCTGCGGTTTTAAAACTGTACTGGCCGTTATCGGTATGGTTAACACAAATTCGCTGCCTGTTCCCGGCTCGCTCGTTACAGTTATTTTACCCCCAAGCAGGCTCACCAGTTCCCGGCTTATCGACAGCCCTAATCCTGTTCCGCCAAACTTGCGGCTGGTTGAGCCATCAGCTTGCTGAAATGCTTCGAATATTATTTTTTGCTTATCGGCAGGGATGCCAATGCCGGTATCTTTTATTTTAAAGCTGATGGTTTTTTCTTCATCGCCGGGTACAGCATTCACTGTTATCGAGCCGCCCTCGGGTGTGAATTTAAAGGCATTGCTAAGCAGGTTTTTCAGCACCTGCTCAACCCTTAGCTTGTCTGTAAAGATACTTTTCGGCAGGTTTTTACTGGTTGTAATGTCGTATTGTATCTTTTTATTGCGGGCTACTTCGGCAAACAACATTTCCATATCATGCAGCACATCGGCAACTTTTATGTTGTCGTTCTGCATTTCCAGCTTGCCAGATTCAATTTTTGATAAATCAAGGATATCATTTATCAGCGTCAGCAAATCATTACCGGCGTTAAATATCACGCTGGCATATTTCACCTGGTCTTCCGAAAGATTGGATGGTTTGTTGTCCTTCAATATCCGCGCAAGCACCAAAATACTGTTCAAAGGTGTTCGCAACTCATGGCTCATATTTGCCAAAAACTCCGATTTATATTTACCGGTAGTTTCAAGCTCCAGCACCTTTAAGTTTATGGCTTTGCGGGCCTCTTCAATGGCTTGGTTCTTTTCTTCAAGCAGGCTGGCTTTCTCTTCCAGTTCGGCATTAGTGTTACGCAATTCCTCCTGCTGTACGCGCATTTCCTCTTCCGATGCCTGCAGCATTTCGGTTTTGCTTAGCAACTCCTCGTTGGTAACGCGCATTTCTTCCTGCTGGGCCTCTAACTCTTCAGCCTGCTGCTGTACTTGTGATAGTAACTCGTGCATTATAGTGCGGGCCTGCGCAGTGTTTACTGCAATGCCAATATCATCGGCTACGGCTAAAATATAATCCTTAGCGTTGTTATCAAGTTCATTATTAAATGCAATCTCAATGACCCCCAGCAGCTTCTTATCAAAAAAGAACGGTACTATAAAGCTTTCAATAATCTCCTGCTGTATTAATGACGAACCCAGTTCAAGCTTATCATTTAATTTCCCCTTCACCACCGCAGCCTGTTCATCCTTCGCTACCTGCCCCAGCCAGCCTTCGGAAATTTTCACCGTTCTTTTTAAAACATCCGGATTATTAAAAGCATACGACGCATATAAATCGAGCGTTTGCAGTTCGTCATTAAATAAATAAAAAGTACCGGTTAAAGCTTTTGTGTAGTTACAAATTTCGGTAAGGATATTGCCTGCCAGTTCGCGTTCGCCCTGCTGCCCCTGTATTCGTTCGTTTATCAGCCCGGACCCGGTGAGCAGCCAGTTTTGGGCTTTATTTTCGCCCAGCACTTTTTCAAGTTCGATATTGGCAATTTTTATCTCACCTTCAATTTTCTTTTGCTGCTCAAACGCTTTCTGTATGTAATAAAAAAGCAACACAATTATTACCAGGAATACCGTTGTACCAACAATTATAGTATCGATAGCTTTTGAGGAAGCATTTTTTGAGCTTGCCTTTCTAACCGCCAATAAATCATCTTCGGTATTTCGCATATGGTTAATTACGGAACGGATTTCGTCCATGTTATGCTTGCCGTTGGCAAGCATATTATTATTAACCATATAATCCAAACCTTGTATGGGCCGCACTTCGATATTTGTTTTTAGGATATTGAGCTGGGCGTTAACCAGTGTACTGAGCGAATCTGCCCTGCGGGCCTGGAGCGGGCTTTCCTGTACAAACTCATGAAGCTGTTCAATGTCACTTTTAATTTTTGGCAGGGCATCATAATATGGATCCAGCATCAGAGTTTTATTGGTTGCCACATACCCCCGCATACCTGTTTCGGCATCAATTAGTAGTTGTAAAAGGCCGGTGGCGGTTTGTATAACCTTTTCGGTGTGCTCAACCTTTCCGGAGTCGCCTTCTAACTGGGTGATGCTTTTGTAGGATAGCAACCCTACCAACAATACCAAAAATACAGACACAGCGAAGCCGGCAAACACCTGCTGGCGAAAAGAAAACTTTAACATTCAGTGTTTTTTAAGTAGAATACAAATATGTTAAAAAAAATATTTTTAAATATACATATATGTATCCCGGGCAATTGTAAATGATAAATTACAATTCTTTAATTTTGTTTTACCTGGGTGTCAAAATTGTTTGTGAATGCCGGTTTACGGCCGAATATTACGCCGGCAACGGCCAGTAACGGGCCACCGAACATTAAATACCAGCCCCATTTAAACTTAATTTGCCTGCTTAAAAATGCATCGATGGAACGGAAAGGTATGAAGCTAAAGGAAGTATGAATTTTAAACCAGGCGCCCAGGCAAAACAACGCTACCAATCCCAATGATATAAACGAAACAAGCTTTGTTATTTTAGGTTGATTAAAAACGGTAGCTATTATGCCCACAACTGCTACTAAAAGCAGCACCATGCCATAGGGCTTATTAGCGCCAAATGCATTAATGTTAAACAGGTGAAAGGGGCGTAATATAGGGCAATACAAAGCGGCTATGAGGATTACAAAGCCAGCGAACGAGGTTAAAACATTAATGCGCATATTGCTTAAGTGTGTATCAAGCGTTAAGAATCAAGACCAGGAATTAAGAATTTAAGGTAGGAAATGGATATTTAACTTGTAAACTATCCGATACTGGCCCTTTTAATCTTGGTTCTTGACTCTTATTTAGTAATTTCCATTTTATCGGCAAAGTGGGCACAATAGTCGCGCAGGTCCTCTACAATATTCGTCTCGCCGGTTGCGCGCAAAAAGCTGTCGCCCATGGTTTGAAGGGTTTCATAAAAAAAACGTTTCATCTCATCAATGGGCATATCCTTCGTCCAGAGGTCAATCCGCAGGGTATTTTTATAGCTCTGGTCCCACAGGGCCAGCATCATTGATTTTACCGGCAGCGCCTCTTTGTTTTGCGCGTCGGTCGATTCCCACATAATGGTTTCAGGAACGTTGTCGTCATCAAGTTGTATAGTAAGCTTTATTTCAGCAGTCTTCATGCAGGGTTATTTAACAAGTAAAAATAATATAGCCGCCAAAGTTATAAAGCTTAGCTCTACAATCCATAATTTTTTAGTTTCGGGAAAGAAATTACGGAACATAATATCCATAAATGACACTACAACTGCAAACAGTATAAAAATCCAGCCCACGGCAGTGGTCATGGTTTTAAAGTGAGTGCCCGAAATTTGTACGCCATATATCCAGCTGTAAACGGCTACAAACAGTAAAAATGCGGTGGCAAAGTTTAGCGGGGTGATTCTTAGTTTCATAATTTGACCGTCAGACCTACGAAGTTTACTAAACTTCGTAAGTCTTATCAATAGGGTTAACGTTTCTTTCTATATGATTTTGGCGATTTGGTACGCTTTG
>JBDUDE010000992.1:0-3607 GCA_040003105.1 Mucilaginibacter sp.
CTACGGCATAGACATTCCGCCGGCCGAAGTGGCGAAAATGGCCCACGCAGCATTTACCGACATCCAGGAACAGATGAAGCCTTTGGCTGAGCAAATCGCAAAAAAATACAACCTGCCTTCAAGCGACTATCGTGAGGTAATAAGGTTTCTGAAAAAGAAGCAGATAATAGGCGACTCCATTATGCCGATTTATCAAAAGCACCTGGCGGATATTGAAGCAATAATACGCCAGCAACATTTGGTAACGCTGCCAAACCGCCCGGCCATCATCAGGCTGGCCAGCGAGGCCGAAACCGCGCAGTCGCCCGCACCACATATGGTACCGCCGCCATTTTTAAATAACACAGGTCAACGCGGCGTTTTTGTACTACCGCTAAACATGCCGCCAGCCCCCGGCGAGAAGGTTGACAAATACGACGATTTTACCTTCGACGCCGCATCATGGACCATCATTGCGCACGAAGCACGCCCTGGCCACGAACTGCAGTTTGATAAAATGGTAGAAGAAGGCGTATCGCAGGCTCGCGCCCTGTATGCCTTTAACTCTACCAACGTTGAGGGCTGGGGATTATATTCCGAATATATTACCCGCCCGTTTATGCCGGTTGAAGGCCAGTTGGTATCGTTAGATTACCGCCTGTTACGCGCCGCCCGCGCGTTTTTAGACCCCGGGCTGCAAGCCGGCACCATAACCCAGGAACAGGCCTTGAACCTGCTGATGACCGACGTGGTACAATCGCATGCATTTGCCCAGCAGGAAGTGCAGCGTTACACGCTTAACGCCCCGGGGCAGGCCAATAGTTATTTTTACGGTTTTACTAAAATGATTGCGTTGCGTGCTGATGCAGAGAAAATACTTGGCGCAAAATTTAATGCCCAGCGTTTTCATGATTTTATATTATCGCAAGGGATACTGCCACCGGCTTTGATAAGGGAAGCGGTAATGGGCGAGTTTGTGTCCGCGGAAAAATAGGTTTTAGAACGAAGAGTCAAGAGCCAAGATAAAGAAGAGAAAAGCTTTTGGAATTAATTTTCTGAAAGCTTTTTCATTAACTCTGCGGCGAGGATATGCTGTATGTTTCCGCCTTCGTCGGCAACAACCAGACTTTGATTTTTTGCGGCACTAATAGTTAGCAGATTTTTATAAGCTCCCTGCGCGCCTTTCAATATTTTATCGCGCAGCGCGGCATTTGCGGGTGATAACTTTGATTTGGCAGGCACCAGCAATCCTGAACTGTCGACGGCCACGGTTACCTGGCCGGCCTCCCTGGTCTTCATCTGATCTGGTTTACCCCTATCAGTAATGATTATGGTATAAAAATCGCATATCGGGATGTAAATACTGTGCAGGTTATAGCGTCCTCTCATAAACATGCGGGTTATTATCTCATCGGCGGCACACTTGTTTCCCGCACCGGCAACTCGTTGTATGGCAAGCTCCGGTGTATTGAGCCACATAAATATCAGCGAAACTTTATACCCGGCTGATTGTGCTTTTTTTACCAGCCCCGCATAGCATTTACCGGCAAGCGAAGTTTCAACGGCAAAGTCTCCGCCCCGTTGCAGTAGTTGTTCAATTATGTTCAGCGTAATCCTGCCAGCCTCAATAACTGCCCGCTTGGGGTTTGAGGACGATAGGCCGTTCAACGTGATGCCGGTATTTACAAACGCTGTGCAGTTAAGCATTTCCGGCAGCAGCGTATTAGCCATGGTCGTTTTACCGGCGCCGTTGCAGCCGGCTATGATATATAAATTGGGCATATTAATTCCTTATTAATCCAAATTTGGCGCTATCGGTTACCGCAACATCGGGATGAAAATCGTCTTTCGTATTTGGAACACCGTCAAGCCCCGAAGAAAACAAATAATAGTGATTACCAACTTTTTTATAATTATAGCCCGTCCCGTATTTGCTGTGGGATGATTGTATCGGGTCGAAATTAGAAATCATAGGACCGTCTTTACTCAATTGCGCAAGACTATCGGGATATTGTCCATGCCTGAGCTTGTAAAATTCAACATCTTTCATAAGGTCATTCAACTGAAAGTGTGAGTTAACAATAAACCCACTGTCAAAAAGCTGCTCAAGTTTTAAATTTCTTTCAGCAAAGTAAGCAACTCCTAAAGTAAACGACATGCAGGCTATGCCCATTAATATATATTTTGCATCTTTATATCTCGAAATACCATTTAAAGTAAATATCAGCCCCGCAACTCCCCCCACGATGGGTATTAAACCTAAAAGTCCCCACCAATAATTAGGTTTGGGAGGAGAGCGCTCAAGATGAAATTTTGGCATCAAAGCCCGGGAATCAATTTCTTTTAATATCAATCCGTAAAAATTGGTTGCATCGCTTCCAGACTCAAAGCAGCGTTTGGGCATGGCTATAAACTTTCCGTCGACTAAGAAGACATAAACAAATTCCGCGTTCGACGAGGCAGATTTCATACTTTCCCATTTCCAGGTACTTGTTTTGTCGTCTACGGTAGTACGCAATCCATCTTCTGCCAGCGTAAGGCTCCTTTCCTTCAGAACAGACGGCGTGCTGGCTATAATTTTATTAAGTCGTGTTGAATAAATTAATAATGGAATTACATAGTAGATGATAACCACGAGTGCCGGGATAGCCACGATGGAAGTTAACAACCACCACCATTTGAAAGTTCCTAAATTAACCACCACCACGAGGGCGATGGTAAAAATCAAAAACCGACCGAATTGCTTATAAAACGAATCTATTAAACTAAGTTTATAGAACCTGAGGTAGTCATTTTTAGAAAGCTGATAAGTCAATTCCATAAATGTATTGTGATTGGATATTATCGAGAAATATACAAACTTTCCCAACTAATCGCTAATCTCCAGCCGCTAATCAACTATCCCCTACATATTCCTCCTATATTGCCCCCCTACCTCATACAACGCGTGCGAAATTTGCCCTAATGAACAATATTTACACGCCTCCATCAGGCTTTCGAAAATATTTTCGCCGGCTATGGCTTTGTGCTGCAAGTCTTTTAGCAGTTCCGGGATAATGGCCTCATTGCGGTGCTGAAACTGGTGCAGCGCCTCAATCTGGTATTGCTTTTCTTCTTCGGTGGCGCGTATTACCTCAGATGGTACAATAGTTGGCGAGCCTTTTTTGTTGAGGAAGGTATTTACCCCCACAATCGGGTATTCGCCGGTGTGTTTAAGGGTTTCGTAGTAAAGCGATTCTTCCTGAATCTTGCTGCGTTGATACATGGTTTCCATCGCGCCAAGCACACCGCCGCGGTCGTTTATGGCTTTAAATTCGGCCAATACGGCTTCCTCAACCAGGTCGGTTAGTTCTTCAATTATAAACGCACCCTGTATAGGGTTTTCATTTTTGGCCAGGCCAAGCTCGCGGTTAATTATCAACTGTATAGCCATCGCCCGACGAACGGATTCTTCCGTAGGCGTGGTTATCGCCTCATCGTACGCGTTGGTATGCAATGAGTTGCAATTATCGTAAATGGCATACAGCGCCTGCAGCGTGGTACGGATATCGTTAAAATCAATTTCCTGCGCATGCAGCGAGCGGCCGCTGGTTTGGATATGGTATTTAAGCTTTTGCGAGCGGTCATT
>JBDUDE010000524.1:0-3602 GCA_040003105.1 Mucilaginibacter sp.
TGGTTGTTATCAACAGCGCAAATAATAAGGTTAATACAATCGGGCTGTATAAAAATGTGTCATCGATTTTAAGCTGCAGCACATTTAAAAACCAGGACTTAAAAGCATAGCATAACAAATAACCCAGCACGAACGATATCGTCGCGAACATTGCCGACTCTACATAAAATTGGACAGCTATGGTTTTCCGGCTTGCCCCTGCCACTTTCCGCACCCCTACTTCTTTGGCGCGGAGTGTTGCACGCGCCGTTGAAAGGCTCATGTAATTAACCAGCGCAAGCAGCAGTATCAATATCGCAACCAGCGGGAATATCTTCAGGTATTTTGTATTTGATGAGTCGCCAAAGTTGCTTTTCAGGTGTGCATCAGTCAATGCAGCAAGTGAATAGTGTGCATTGTCGAATGTTTTTTCCTGCTTTGCCATAACGTCGAGACTGCGTCTCAAGGCGGTGGTATCCGAGGCATGATTTAAAAGGACGTAGTTGTCAAAATTACCGAAGCTTATCTGTGATTTGTCTCCTGTATATAAAGATGCCTCCTTCATTTGAAGCAGGCTTAAATTGGAAGTCACAAAGTTAAACTCGATAGAAGAATTCGACGGGTTATTTTCAGCTACACCAGTAACCTGGTAAGTAAAGGCGCTGTCTGTTTTTAGGGTGATAGTTTTACCAACCGGGTTTTCATCGCCGAAATACTTTTTAGCCATATCTTCAGATAATACTACTGTGAACGGCCTGTTAAGCACATTTGCCGCATTGCCTGAGATCAGCTTAAATGAGAAAAAGCTAAAGAAATTCTCATCGGCAAATAACAATTTCTTTTCCGAATATTTTGACTCAGGTTTTTCAGGATTACTGGCCACCACGGGTTTAAAATAGGCCATCATCCGCACAAAATCCTTAACAACCGGCTGGCGTTGCTTAATAATAGCGGCGGCAGCATAACTTGTGTGGGCCAGGTTTACGGTAGTGCCACCTGTTGTAAATTCCATCCGCGGGCTAAAAATCCTATCTGCATTGGTGTGAAACCGGTCGTAACTGGTTTCGTGCGCTACGTACATCATTATCATAATACAAACCGCAAGCCCGACAGCCAAACCGGTTATGTTTATAAGGCTAAACAGCTTCTGCTTAACCAGGTTGCGCCAGGCAATTTTTATGTAGTTGAATATCATATTTGGTTCATAGTTAATAGTTCATTGTTCATAGCCGAAATTTCCTAACATTTGGTCACTAATCTCCGATCACTCGGAACGCAGGCTCTTCACCGGGTTTACCAAGGCTGCCTTTATAGCCTGGTACGATATTGTTATCATTGCAATAATTACCGAAGCAGCAATAGATACGATAAATATGCCTGCGGTAATGTTTATATGGTAAGCATAGTTTTGCAGCCAGTTATGCATCGCGTAGTAACCAACAGGGCCGGCAATAAAAAATGCTATCGTTATTAAAATGATAAACTCTTTTGAAAACAAGCCCACTATGCTAATCATCGGTGCGCCTAACACTTTCCGGATGCCGATTTCTTTTGTGCGTTGTGCAGCCGCAAACGCTATCAGGCCGTATAAACCCAAACAGCCAATAAGGATAGCGATACCCGAAAACAGCTTAAAGGCGGTATAAACCTTTTGTTCCTGAGTGTAAAAGCTGGCGATGTGTTCATCCAGAAACTGGTATTGGAACAAATTGTCAGGGAATAATTTCGACCACGATTTGCCGATATTTTCAATGGTTTTGGTCATGCCGGCCGGCTGTATCTTAATGCATGCTGTAAAAAAGTACTGGGCCTGGTACATAAGCACGCAGGCGCGTATTTTTTTATGTTTCGACTCCTCCTGGAAATCGTGCACTACGCCAATTATAGTTGCATCGCGCCCGTTCAATGTAATGTGAACGCCAATGGCTTTGCGCGGATCCATTATGCCAAGTTTATGAACCAGGGTTTCGTTCACCACAAATTTAAATGTGGTGTCGGTTTTAGGTAATCTACCTATTTTTTCGCCGGCAAGCATTTTCAGGCCGAACATGTCCGTGTAATGTTCGTCCACGAACATTACATTGGTTACATCATCTTTAGTCACACCATAAGCCGGCGCGGAAAAACCGGCGGCACTGTTTGCATACGATGGCGCACCCGACGAAAAGCTAATTTGCTGCACACCGGGATTGTTCACTAACTGTTGCCGTAATACCTCGCCCTTGGGTCCGTCAGGAACCGCGATTGAAATAACGGCATCTTTGTTAAAACCAAGGTCCTGGTTTTCAAAATAGTCCATTTGATTAGCTACTACCAATGTACCAACTATAAGTATTTGCGATATGGCAAATTGCGATACCACCAACCCTTTGCGCAAGGTAAAGCCACGTGCAAACCCACCGGTACCGCCGCTTTTTAGTGAGTTTACCGGTTGAAAGGCTGATAGTACAAACGAGGGATACAAGCCAGATAATAATATGATGGCTACGGTTAGTCCCGCTATTACACCAATTACCTTTGGTTCCCGCAATTGGCTCGCATCGATATTTATATTTAGCCAGGTGCCTGCTTCTGTTAAAAACAAAGCAGCTCCGCTTACACCAAGTATCAACGCCATTAATACCAATAGGGTGGTCTCGCCCATAAACTGAGTTACAAGTTGCGAGCGCATGGCACCCAGAACTTTACGGACACCTACCTCTTTCGAGCGTTTAATGGCCTGTGCCGTTGCCAGGTTGATAAAGTTTATGCAGGCGGTAATAATTATCAGCATGGCTACGCCAAACAATGCGTAATAGGTATTCTTTGATGTTGGCGTAACTACGTTGTTGATGTACCGCTGGTCGAAATGAATATCCTTAATGGGTTGCATCGGCAGCCTTACATCTTTTTCTATCGACCAGTTTTTTCGAAGAAATGCGGGTATTTTACTTTGAATATTTTTAATGGAATAATTTGGCGGTAATAAGATAAATGTAAAAAAGCCGCCGCCGATGTTCCAAAAGCTATCCATATTACTTTTAAGCTGGCTTTTTATTGTTTCCATCGACATAATCATTTGCAGTGGCAAACTCCTGTTGCCCGGCAAATCTTTAATCACCCCCGTAACTTTTGCATTAAACTGGTTTTCGATATTGATAACCTTGCCTATAGGGTTTGCATCGCCGAAATATTTATGGGCGAGCGTTTCATTCAGAACTAAGGCATTGGGTTCATTTAATGCAGTTTTAGGGTCTCCGGCTATCCAGTTAAAGTTAAATACGCTGGTAAAATGCTCATCAGCAAAAGCAAAATTTTTGTCTCTGAAACGGTTATTACCTACCTTAACCATCACCTCGTTGCTATACATCACCTGCGTTACCTGCTCCAATTCCGGAAAATCGGTACGCATTTTTGGCGCGATAGCCAGCGATACATTCGAGTTAAAGTCTATCGCATTCAGGGTAACGCGGTAAATGCGGTCGGCCTTGGCATAATTATCGTAATTAAGCTCGTTGCGAACTATCAAAAAAATAACCAGGCAAGCCGCTATCCCTAACGTAAGCCCGAACACATTCAAAAAAGCATAGCTCAAATTGCGTTTGATACTTCTGAATGCTATTGTTATATAACTTTTTATCATA
>JBDUDE010000987.1:0-3594 GCA_040003105.1 Mucilaginibacter sp.
GTGCGCAATATCAATTGGTTGTTATTTACCAATATCTTTCTTTTCAGAATTGCAGACAGGTCGGCAATAAATAAAATAAAACCGTAGCAGGAAAGCACGGTTACAATTGTTGCGGCCGTATTGCTCCATTTTCGCAGCAGAAAATGAAAGGCCACAATTTCAACCATCATGGCGAATATAAATATGCACCACAGGGCAATGTAGCCGAACTCCTTGTGTGTAGTGAAGCAATTGCTATCATTTTCGATAACTGCCTTCTCCTTTTTCCAGAATAGCAGGCCATATCTTAAAACGGCCAGTTCGGATGCTATTATTTTTACACCAAACGACTCACCCATAACCTCGGACATGGCGCTGCGCAAATTATAAACAGGGTCGGCAAAAGCGGTTTTGTGGGTAAGGTACGCCATCCTTAATTTGTTGAATTTTGTTATTGCGTAAATAACAAACACTAATTCGGCAACGGCAGTTAGCTTGCGTACCTGCAAAATGTATTCCCGCTGATGTTGCGGCAATACCAGGTAGGCCACGCCGCAGCTCAGGCTTATAACAAGCAAAAGTTTTTTAGCAGATAATTTTAAGGGGCGGATAATAACGAGGTAAAAGAGCGCCGGGAATGTAATCACGAAATCGGCCAGCAGGCCATCGGCAATTTTGTCTTTAGCGGCTATGGGGACAGTGTGAAGTATCAGCATACCGCCAAAAAATATAAGTAGGGCTATAATAGTTATGGCTATAATATTCCGGGTTGGGTTTGGTAAGGCGGCTGTCATTATTTGAAATTTTATAAAGGTAATGTTTACAAGGGTTGGTTAATAATGTGTTTGAAAAATTAGTTTCGCTGAGTTAGACGAAGTACTGCCCGAATGGCAATTTTATACTGTTAGCGATAGCAGTGGATACCGGCCCGTGAATAAGGCCTGTGCAGTATGAACGGATAGCGCGACCCGCTTCTATCGGCGGGGAACACCCAAATATTTGTTAATGGAAATATTTTGCAGGAATATCTATGAATAAATCTCTTTTAATAAATCATATAATTTTTTTGTCCCTCCGAAAATTCCAGACCAACCACGGTTATTTCCATCAGCAAAATAGGCCTCCTGTGAATTGTTATTAGCGTCAATGTATTCTATTTTTACCCAATTATTGATAAAATCCCGCCCTTGTTTACCATATGTAACAGAAGATAATCTATCAATAACTAAACTATAATCATCTCCTCTATAAAAGATGCCTTTTGTATCAACAGTTAAAATCCCGATATCTTTCATCGCCAACGTTTGAAACTCTTTCCACGTATTTGCAGCCGGAAGATACCAGGCATTCTCCAAAACATATAGTGCAGACATATATATATACTGGTTTAGCTTTATTTTTTAAAGGTAAGTATTAAACAAATTAATTTCTCCTCAATATTTCTTCCGCATGACCTGTTTAGCAGACCATGAGAATAAACACCGCTAAAAATCTCGGTACACTCTGCGCTTCTCTGCAATCCGTGGTTAAAAATATCGACCGCAACCAATGTTAATAGTTAGCAATGTGTTTAAAAATCGCCGTTCTCAAAATCTGCACATCCGAACAATATATTTATCTTTACCCATCCATATTTTTTGTAGCTAATAATGAGTGAAGAATTAACACCGGAAGAGATACCTGCGAATAACGAAGAAAAATTACACACCATTACCTCACTCGATGGCCTGTACGAAAACTGGTTCCTTGATTATGCCTCGTATGTAATCCTTGACCGTGCCGTTCCGCATATAAATGATGGTTTAAAACCTGTTCAGCGCCGCATACTGCACTCGCTGAAAGAGATGGACGACGGGCGTTTCAACAAGGCTGCCAACGTCATCGGCAACACAATGAAGTATCACCCGCACGGTGATGCCTCCATTGGCGATGCCATGGTGCAGATAGGCCAGAAAAACCTGCTGATTGAATGCCAGGGCAACTGGGGCGACCCGGTAACCGGCGACTCGGCTGCTGCGCCGCGTTATATTGAGGCACGCCTGTCGAAATTTGCGCTCGAAGTTGTCTTTAATCCTGATACTACCGACTGGCAGGCCAGCTACGACGGCCGTAACCGCGAGCCCATTACGCTGCCGGTTAAATTTCCGCTATTGCTTGCACAGGGCGCCGATGGTATTGCCGTAGGCTTGGCTACCAAGATAATGCCCCATAACTTTAACGAGCTGATAGATGCCTCGATAGAAGTGTTGAAAGGTAACCTGCCAAACCTGATGCCGGACTTTCCGACTGGGGGTATGGCGGATGCTTCGGCTTACAATGATGGGCAACGGGGCGGTAAGGTGCGTATCCGTGCTAAAATAGAGGAGCGCGATAAAAAAACGCTGGCTATTACCGAAATTCCATTCAGTACCACCACCGGCGGGCTGATGGAAAGCATTGTTGCCGCTAATGAAAAAGGCAAGATTAAGATAAAGAAAATAGAGGACAATACATCGAGCAGTGTGGAGATTGTGGTGCATTTGGCGCCCGGTATTTCGCCCGATGTGACGATTGATGCCTTGTATGCCTTTACAGATTGCGAGGTTTCCATATCACCAAATACCTGCGTAATTCAGCATGACAAACCGCGCTTTATGAGCGTGAATGACATGCTCACCGAGAGCACGCACTACACCCGTCAGCTATTGAAAATGGAGCTGGAGATTAGGCTGAAGGAGCTGATGGAGAAGATATTTTTTAGCTCGTTGCTGAAGATATTTATCCAGGAGGGTATGTACAAACATCCCGATTATGAAACATCCACCAATTTTGAAAGGGTGCTGGAGGTTTTAGACAGGTTATTCACACCTTTCTTGCCGCAGTTTTACAGAGCTATTGTACCGGAAGATTACAAGAAGCTTATTGATAAGCCAATGAGCAGCATTACCCGCTTTGACGTTAAAAAAACAGATGAGCAAATAAAGGGTTTAGAGGCTGAAATTAAAGAGGTAAAACATCACCTGAAACATCTTACCGACTATACCATTGCCTGGTTCCAGAAACTGAAGGACAAGTATGGCAAAGGCCGCGAGCGTAAAACGGAACTGCGTACGTTCGATAGGGTGGAAGCGGCGCAGGTGGCCTTGGCCAATGCCAAGCTTTATGTTAACCGCGTGGATGGTTTTATCGGCACCGGTCTAAAAAAGGACGAGTTTGTAACCGATTGTTCGGATATAGACGAGATAATTGTGTTCCGCGAGGATGGGCGCTGCCTGATAACCAAGGTGCAGGATAAAGTTTTTGTGGGCAAAGAAATTATACACGTTGCCGTATTTAAAAAGAACGACGAGCGCACTGTGTATAATATGATTTATAAGGACGGGCAGAGCGGGGTGAGCTATATCAAACGATTCTCTGTAGTAGGTGTTACCCGCGATAAAGAATATGATTTAACCAAAGGCACTAAAGGCACCCGGGTATTGTATTTTTCGGCTAACCCTAATGGCGAGGCGGAGATTGTTAACGTGCAGTTAAAACCGCATAGTAAACTTAAAAAACTGCAGTTTGACGAGGACTTTGCAGCGCTGGCTATAAAGGGCCGCGGCTCGATGGGTAATATTATTACCAAGTACCCGG
>JBDUDE010000876.1:0-3591 GCA_040003105.1 Mucilaginibacter sp.
AAAGGGGCACACACGGCCATTGCCGTTGCAAAGGCCACCAATAACCAATTGATTATTGCCGGCAATATTTCGCACACTGCTGATAACCTGGAATATTTTAAAACCGAAATAGAACCATTGATTGACGGCAAACAGATAAAATATGTCGGGGCCCTTAACGACGCTGAAAAAAACAAATACCTGGGGCAGGCCAAAGCCCTGCTATTCCCTATTGAATGGGACGAACCATTCGGTATGGTAATGGTTGAGGCTATGGCTTGCGGCACTCCTGTAATTGCGTTTAACCGGGGTTCGGTGCCGGAAGTGGTTACTACTAAAACCGGCATCAGGGTAAATAATTTTGCTGAAATGGTAACGGCCATAAACCATGTGAGCGAAATAGACCGGGCCGCCTGCCGCGAAGAAGCCATGGGCCGGTTTGATGTGCCGGTAATTGCCAAACAATATTTAAACCTCTTTATAAATGATTAAGTCCTTTTTAAAAAGGCTTATCCCTGCCAAATCCAAGCAGCTTTTACGCGATAAGCTTGGCGTGCCCAGCCAGGAATTAAGCTTTAAAAATATAAAACGATTGGGCTTTGCACCGCAAAGATGCCTTGATATTGGCGCCTATGAGGGTTATTGGCACAAGGGTTTAAAGAGATTTTTCCCGATTGCGCGGTGATGATGCTGGAAGGCCAGACGTTAAAAGAGCCGGCGTTAAAAAAGGTGGTGGCCGAACTTCCCGGGGCTGAATATAAAATTGCCCTGCTAGGCGCTACCGAAGCTACTGTAAGTTTTAATATTTACGATACCGCCAGTTCGGTATTGATTGAGCACAATACTACAAACGCAAAAGTGGAAACAAGGAATTTAACTCCGCTGGATAAGCTGCTCGAAAACTCGCCGTTTGCCAAACCCGACTTCATTAAAATTGACACACAGGGATACGAGTTGGAAATATTAAAAGGTGGCGAAAAAACGCTGGCGCATGCAGAGTTTGTGCTGCTCGAGGTTTCCTTTTTAGATATCTATATCAATTGCCCGTTAATTACCGATACTGTTAGTTTTATGAAACAGCGTGGCTTCGTAGTTTATGATATTTGTACGTTGATGAAACGGCCGCTTGATAATGCCTTGTTCCAGGCCGATTTCCTGTTTGTAAAGGAAGATTCTGTGTTTCGTAAAAACAAACAGTGGAGCTAAATGCCGGTCAAAAGAAAATTGTGCTGCTTACTTCCGGGCAGCCCTCGCTTAACCCGCGCCTGGTAAAAGAGGCCGATGCACTGGCTGGGGCGGGCTACGTGGTAACCGTATTGTATGCTTACTGGAATGATTGGGGAACGACGATGGATGATGTGCTTTTGCCCCAAAAAAAATGGCGTGCGATTCGTGTCGGAGGGCATCCCGTTCATAAGTCAATAACCTATTTTTTTAGCCGGGTATTGCATAAAGTAGCCGTGCTATCGGCACATAAATTTAAAATTGGATTTTTTACCGATTGGGCAATAGCACGAAGCAGCTACTTCTTAATCCGCGAAGCGAAAAAGCATGAAGCAGCGCTTTATATTGGCCACAATCTTGGGGCGCTGCCGGCGACTGTTAAATCTGCAAAAAAATATCAAAAGCTATGTGGGTTTGATGCTGAAGATTTTCATCGCTACGAAATATCTGACGATAACACCGACAGTGGGGTTATTTTGAAGGTTGCCATCGAAAATAAATATATCCCGCCGGTAAATTATTTATCAACCAGCAGTCCCTGTATCAGCCAGGCATACCATGATTTGTATAACGAAATGTCGCCTGTTACCATCTTAAATGTATTCCCGGTTGATGAAAGCGTCAGAGTGCCGGAAGCAGGTAACAAAGCGGGGATAAAACTCTTTTGGTTTTCGCAAACTATAAGCGCACAACGCGGGGTTGGTGATTGTATAAATGCGCTTAAGTTGTTAAATAACCCGGCTATTGAATTGCATTTATTGGGTTATGCGGATGCAGAAATAAAGCAGCAATTGAAAAATAGTGCCGGCCATAGCGTAAGCCTGACATTTCATGAACCCATTGCGCCGGATGAAATTATTGAGTTTGCTTCGGCATTTGATATTGGCCTGGCAATGGAAGACCGCACACCCTACAACCGTGATATTTGCCTCACCAATAAAATTTTTACCTACGTGCAGGCAGGGCTTGCGGTAATAGCAAGCAATACTATTGCCCAGCAGGGGCTTATCAATGATTATCCGGGTGCAGGTAAAATTTATGAACATGGGAATATTCAAAGCCTTGTACAGGCTATATCAAACTTTTATAGTAACCGGGATGATTTGTATTCCGCAAAGAAAGCATCCTACAACATAGCCCGCAACGAATTGAATTGGGGAAAAGAAAGTGAAAAATTTATCGCACTCGTTAAAGAAACACTGGCAAGTTGAAACGTGTCCTTATTATTTCGCCGTATTTCCCGCCTTCAAATGCCGCAGATATGCAACGTGTACGAACAAGTTTGCCTTATTTTAGGCAATTCGACTGGCGTGCGGAAGTTGTAACTGTGGATGAGGGCTATTCTGAGATGGTGAAAGACCCCCTGTTGATGCAAAGTTTACCTGCTGATTTGAAAATACACCGGGTAAAAGCATTAAGTAAAGCGTTAACTGCAAAAGCAGGCCTGGGCAGCCTTGGTTTACGGTCACTTTGGTATTATCGTAAAAAGGTAAACGCGCTTTTAAAAGCCGAAAAATATGACCTCATTTATTTTTCGACCACCCAATTCCCGGTCTGCATTTTAGGCGCTTACTGGAAAAAACGGTTCGGTGTGCCTTACGTAATCGATATGCAGGACCCATGGCATTCTGAATATTACCAGGATAAACCAAAACATCAGCGGCCACCTAAATATTGGTTCTCCTATCGTCTGCATAAATATTTAGAGCCTATAGCCATGAAACAGGTTGGCGGGCTGATAAGCGTATCTGCCGGTTATATAAACGATTTAAAGGCCAGGTACCCCGAATTAAAGGACGCTCCGGCAGCCACTATTACGTTTGGCGCGTTTGAACCCGATCTTAAAATAGCCGCCGATAATCGATACAAGTTTGAACACTTGCTGCAAAAAAGTTTTATAAATATAGTTTATGTTGGCCGTGGCGGGCTGGATATGCACAAGGCTATAACCCCGGTTTTTGAAGCGTTAAAAAACGGCCTGGCAAATCAACCGGAATTATTCGGGAAATTAAAGTTCTATTTTATTGGCACCAGCTATGCGCCTGCGGGGCAGGGGATAACCAGTATAGCTCCGTTTGCGAAACAACACGGGGTTGAAGAAAATGTCGTTGAGTTGCCAGGGAGGATTAGTTACTATCATAGCCTGGTAACCTTACTGCAGGCCGACGCATTATTTATACCGGGTTCTGACGACCCTCAATATTCGGCTTCTAAAATTTACCCTTACCTGCTGACACAAAAACCGTTGCTTGCCATTTTTAACGAAAACAGTAACGCAGTCGGCACATTAAATGAATGTGCTGATGATGCTGTTGTGCTAACTTTCGGCGCCGAAACCAATCAATTGGCAAATGCGTTGGAGCCGCTGTTTGAAAACTGGGCGAAGGG
>JBDUDE010000730.1:0-3590 GCA_040003105.1 Mucilaginibacter sp.
TACCCGTTTTCCTCATTCAATGCAAATTTTTTCCGGGTCTTTACTGCGTCAATAAAGTCGGTAACCTGCGGCTCGGGGTCTGGGAATTCAGATAATTTCCGCTCCAGGTCGGGGATGTCAGATTTAAACCCCGGGTATAGCTTTCCTTTAGGCCCTTCAATGTATGGCACATTATCAACTGTTCCTTCACCATCCAATATAATTTTACAGCCATCAGCATAGGTGTAGGTTATCTTCCTCCACGTACCTACGGCATCCATGTTTTGCTGTGGGGCATCTATTTCAACACTTATCGGGCTGGTATTATCCTTCCCTAAAAAGTATTGAACGGGATCTAAATAATGCTGCCCCATATCGCTTAAGCCACCACCATCATAATCCCAGTAGCCTCTAAAGGTCTGATGCACGCGGTGCGGGTGGTAAGGCTTATAAGGTGCAGGACCCAGCCACGTTTCATAATCCAGTTCGGGCGGAACAGGCACTGCGGGCAAATTGGTTTTGCCAACCCAATAAAACTTCCAGTCGAAACCGGTATGGCGCCCAACGGTTACCGTCAATGGCCAGCCCAGCATTCCGCTTTCTACCAATTTTTTGATCGGCTTTACGGTAGTGCCCATCCCGTAAAAATTATCTTCAAAACGGAACCAGGTGTTTAGCCTGAAAATACGGCCATGCTGCTGCACTGCCTCCATCAGGCGCTTTCCCTCGCCTATGGTATGCGTCATCGGCTTCTCGCACCAGATATCCTTTCCTGCCCGTGCCGCATCGGCGGCTATAATACCATGCCAGTGCGGCGGGGTAGCAACGTGTACAATATCAACTTCGGGCATTTGAATAAGTTCCCGGTAATCACTCATCGTTTTTGCGCCGTTATTCAGCATTCCGGCTACTTCCTGCAAGTGATTTTTGTCGACATCACAAATAGCCACCACTTTAGTGCCGCCATAAGGGATATGGTTGCGGCCCATGCCGCCAACGCCGATGATGCCTTTAGTCAAATGATCGCTTGGAGCAAGATAACCCTTGCCCAAAACAAAGCGCGGCACTATGGTAAATGCTGCCGCCGCGATAGCCGACTTTTTTATGAAATCGCGCCGGGTATTTATTATTGATTCTTTCATGGATATTGATGGGTAAGTAATGGTTTATAGAAAATATATCATTTTAAACACAAATTTCACAGACCTGACAGGATTACAACTCCCTGATCATGATGTGCCTGTAAAAAGCTTTATCACCATGATCCTGCAAAGCAATCTCACCTGTTTTGGCCTGACCATAATCCGGGTAATCCTTCCATTTACCTTCAGTACGTTTCTTGTTCCAGTCATCGGTCCACGCCTCAAACTCAACTATTTTTTTGCCATTCAACCAATGTTCCACATGGCCGTTGTTAAAAATGATGCTGCTGGTATTCCATTCACCTACTGGTTTTAGCTTTTTATTGCTGTTAGCAACATGCATAGCATAGTCGGCGCCTGCCTGTTGCCATTCTTCCAGCTTCTGCGGAAAATTAACATCATCTATAACCTGGTATTCGGGGCCTGTTTCATACGGGGCATGGTATTTTGCACCTTCCTGCACATGATACATTACGCCGCTATTGCTGCCCTTACTTACTTTCCACTCCCATTTCAATTCAAAATTAGCAAACTTCTTATCAGTAACTATATCACCTCCCGATGCATCTTTGGCTGCACCCAGGCATACCAGCGCGCCTTCTTCAATATCCCAGTTTTTAACCGGCGTTGTTTTATTATAGCCATGCCAGCCATTTAAGGTTTTGCCATCAAAAAGACTTACCCAGCCGCCCTTTGTGTTTGATGCTGGCGTTTTGGTTTTAGAAACAGTGAACGCCAGCGAAGCAATGACCGCCACTAATGCTGCCATTAACTTAAATTGATTTTTCATGTTGGTTTGTTTAAGCTTTGGTTTTAATTGGTGATATTTTTCTAAAAGGGGATTTAAAAAAATAAAAATCAATTATATAAAAAATAATTAAAACAAGTTCCAAAATATAATTATTTACATTAATTAATTTAACTTTACTTAAATTTTTATAGAAGTATTTCAAAATAACCGGTAGTCCTATTAATCGCAATCATGCATACTGTAAATTCAAACCCCCTAAAGTCAATACTTGTAGATAAAAATTATATTCATGAACTAAGTAATATTGAGCGGAAAAAATATTTGCAAAAGGTTAAGTTTTTAAAATATATACACGCCGAGGGCCCGCAGTCGAACGCCAGCCTGGGTAATTTTTTAAATTTAAGCTTGCCCACTTCAATCACGCTGATAAATGAACTTATTGAGGAGAATTTGATAGAAAGAAAAGGAAGGGGTGAATCTGTTGGCGGAAGAAAGCCGGATCTGTATGCGCTAAAGGATAATTCATTCTATATTCTTAGTATCGATATGGAACGATTTAAGATCAAGATGGCCATTTTCGATAATAACAATAACAACATTACCGGCGTACAAAGCTTTACATTTCCTATAACACAAGAGGTTACTGCCGTAAATCACCTTTATGATATTGCCCAGGAACTGATTAGGGCCTCGAACATTGATCAAACTAAATTAATCGGGATAGGGGTTGATATGCCGGGTTTGATTGACACGGCCCTGGGCGAAAATTATACTTATTTATTTTCAGGCAAAGAATCTAAAAGCTTAAAAGACACACTAGAAGAAAAATTCAACAAGCCTGTTTTCATTCAAAATGATGTTAAGAGCGCAACCCTTGCAGAGTATCGATTTGGGCTGGCCAATAATAAAAAGGATGTATTGGTACTTTTAATGGACTGGGGGGTTGGTTTAGGGGTGATTATGGGCGGGAAATTACAAAACGGGACATCAGGCTTTTCGGGCGAACTTGGGCATATCCCTTTTGTTGATGATGGCGCTTTATGCTATTGCGGCAAACGCGGATGCCTGGAAACGGTGGCCTCGGGCATAGCATTGGCAAAAATGGCCAAGGAAGGCATAAAATCCGGTCAGAATTCAATGTTAGATAAATTATCTGACCAGGAGATAGAAAAGATAGAACCACAATTGGTTATTGACGCTGCAAACCGCGGCGACCAGTATGCCATTAGTATATTAGCCGATATCGGCATCAAACTGGGGAAAGGCATAGCTATCCTGATACAACTATTTAACCCGGAGCTAATTATACTGGGCGGAAAAATGGCAGAGGCAAAGCAATACATAACTATCCCGATCCAGCAATCAATTAACACTTATTGCATGACGCAAATGAGGGAGAAGGTTGACGTTGTTCTGTCAAAACTCGGGCAGGACGCAGCGATAATGGGCACGGTGGGATATGCTATAGAAAAAATTTTAGACCAGCAGATCATCCTGGCATCCTGATAAGGAAAATGAAGCAGATAAATGGTCAACGGCTCCACATCATCCATTTCCATCGTAATATTAATGCCCGCCTGCCTGGGCAAACACCTTTTGACCATCGTCAATATTTTCCATGACCACAAACACTAATTATTTACTGTAGTAATTATAAATTTGTATAATCTAATAACGTTGATATGTTATAACAGGAATGCAAATGACCAGGTTTTTAA
>JBDUDE010000756.1:0-3565 GCA_040003105.1 Mucilaginibacter sp.
ATTTCAATTCGGCCGTAGCTATAGTGCATCAAATGGCGGGCGTGATACCCGATATGATAGTTGTCGGCATTACCAATACCGTGCGTCAGCGTGACCTTACGCCCACCCCCGTTGCAGGCGACAACGTTTCGGGTGGGGGTGAAAACTTCATTAAGTTTATCAGCAATGAACTTTTCCCCTATATCGATAAGCATTATCCAACGGCGCCTTATCGTGTTTTTAGCGGCCACTCGCTGGGCGGTCTGACCGTCGCAAATACGCTTATTAACCATACTGGGCTATTTAATGCTTACATAGCAATTGACCCGAGCTTGTGGTGGGATAATCAAAAGTTATTAAAACAGGCGCAACAGCAATTATTGAAAATTAATTTTTCTAAAAAATCACTATTTGTTGCCATAGCCAACAATATGTCGCCTGGCGTGGACACCATGAGTGTTATACGCGATACCCTTAACCCAAATACCCTAACCACCCGTTCCGTATTGCCATTTGTAAAGGCATTAAAAGAAACAAATCCCCAGGGCCTGCGCTGGAATTATAAGTTTTACCCCAATGAACCGCATGGCACGGTTGAACTGAATGCCGAATATGATGCCGTGCGTTACCTGTTTAGTTATTATTGGTTCCGCACCAGCCAGTTCGATGGGCACCCGGAACTAAATGTTGACTCGGTACTTGCCGCTCATTTCAAAATGTTGTCGGAGCGCTTTGGGTATACGGTTGTACCTCCTGAATCTTTGGTGAATAGCCTGGCTTATTACTGTTGGGGCAACAACAAACCAAAGGAAGCCTTTTCTCTCTTTAAAAGGAACATTGATAACCACCCGCAAAGCGGTAATGCTTTTGATAGTATGGGCGATTTTTATGCCGGGACTGGCGAAAAGCAAAAGGCTATCGAAGCTTATTCAAAATCACTAAACCTGCAGGAAACTGCGGATACCAGGCGGAAACTGAATGAGCTGATTGGGAAAAAGTGATTACAAAATTTACGAAGTTTAATGAACTTCGTAAATATATCGCACGCGTTAAAAATGGTAATACGGCGATATCATTACATACACAATAACGCCGGTTATTGTTACGTATAACCAAATGGGGAATGCCCACCTAACCAGTTTTTTATGTTTTTCTACCTGCATTTGCAGGCCGCGATAAAAACTTAGCAAGATAAGCGGCAACACCACAGCGGCCAGCACAATGTGTGTAATGAGCAACACATAATAAAAATACCGCAAACCACCGGCGGCGGCCTTTTCCATATCGTCCAGCTTACCATCGCCATTGAGGTCGCCATAGCGAATTTCCGGGCTTAAGTAATGGAAACCAATATAAGATACCAGGAACAGTGAAGACAGGCAAAAAGCCAGTATATTAATGCGTTTGTGCATGGTAACGTTGCCATGACGGATGAAGTATAAAGAAACAAGCAGCAATACGCTGCAAGTGCCGTTTAGTATGGCGTTAAGCTTTGGCAGCAATAAGGTAAAAGACGGCAAAGGCTTCGGAACCGGCAGCACCTTAAGACTAAGTACAAGTACTACTACAAATACAAAAACGGATACTGCCGCTACAAATCGAAATATAAATTTATCAGTCATTTTCTATTTTACTCCTTAACATAATGTAGCCTACTGCTTCTGCTACTGCTACTTAATAAACAGCCGGCTCATTTTTTCTTACTTCCTCTAAATACAAAACCTTAATTTCATCATTCAGCTTGTCAACATCCTTTGACGACGCCCCGGTATAATACCCCCTGATGCGTTTTTCTGCATCAATTAGTATCAGCTTATCGCTGTATACAAAATCATTCGTGCCGGTTTGCAGGGCGTTTACTAAAAAGCCATTTCGGGCAAGGGAGTATATTGTACTGGTATCGCCGGTTAAAAACAAACGCTTTGGCGTTACCCCGGTAAAGCCATCCGCATATTTTTTTAAGGCCGAAACATCATCCTGTTTGGGGTTAACTGTTATCGACACAAAATAAACCATCTTATTTTTTTTGTAAAATGAGTCGAGAACGTTAATATTTTCGTTCATCAGTTTACATACCGATGGGCAGCTGGTATAAAAAAAGTTTACCACAAATATCTTATCCTTAAAAGTGCTCAATGATACCTGTTTACCGTTTTGGTCGGTTAAGGTAAAATCGGGTAGTTTGTGGTATATGGTGTCCCGGATATCCTTGCCTTTTACCTTGTGGGTCGTTTCTGCAAGGCTCTTGTCGCCGAATATATTTAATTGCTGATACCTGTTTTTGCCGTGAGCGTCCAGCAAATAATATAAAAATCCCGGTACCACTAAAACAAGTACCAGGATTATAATTTTTTTCAGAATACCGGCTTTCATTATAACAGGCTGCTCAAGGCACGCCTTAGCTCAATCCAATAATGGCTTTCATTCGTAAGCACCAATATTAAACCGATGATGAAAAGTACGGGGAGAACAATGGCCATTATAAGCCCCATCTTTTCAAATTTAAGGTGCATAAAATAAGCTATTATATAAAACGCCTTAACCAGTGTTAATACGATATATATAGGGTTTATCCACAGTGCACCCGGGTGCTTAGGTGCGATAACAAGTGCTACAAAAAACTCGACGGCAGTTATACCCAAAAGGATATAAAAGACATTCATTATTCTTTTTTTTGTCATTCCCTCATGTTCGCCGTGAGCGGCGTCGTCATGATGTATAGTTGTAGTTTCTGATGACATATAATATCTTTTTTAAAAAATCAAACTAAATAGAAGAAAGTAAATACAAACACCCACACCAAATCTACAAAGTGCCAGTAAAGGCCTACTTTTTCAATCATCAGGTAGCTGCCGCGTTTTGCGTACGTACCCAGTAACACGTTAACGGTAATAATGATATTAATTACAACTCCCGAAAATACGTGGAAACCATGAAAGCCTGTAATGGTAAAGAACAAATTAGCGAACTGGTGGCTCGACATCTCCTGCTGCGACAGGGGAACGCCCTTCTTAAAAAACTCCTGCAGCGTTTCTGCATTTGGGATTCTTGACCACCAAAAACCTTCATGATATAAGTGGCTCCATTCTAATGCCTGGCAGCCCAAAAACATCAATCCACCTACTACTGTCAACAACATCCACCTAACTACTTCTTTTTTCGCATTACGGTGACCGGCTTCAACAGCCAATACCATCGTAACGGAACTTAATATCAGGATTAAAGTCATTAAACCCACGAAAACCAGTGGTGCGTCTTTTTCAATAAGCCCAGGAAATGATTGGAATACCAAAGATGGCGTTGGCCAGGTTGGTGCGCTAAAACGTAAAGCGCCGTATGAAATTAGTAATGATGAAAATGTAAAAGCATCCGAAAGGAGGAAAAACCACATCATCATTTTACCATACTCAACATTGAAAGGCGACTTACCCCCCGACCATGGTGTTGATTTTACCTCATCAACTTGTTGTGTTACTACTGTACTCATTGTACGCGGATAAAAGTTTTAATTTTGGTTCAAAAGTAAAAAAACATACAGACAAATCCACATAATATCGAGAAAATGCCAAAAAATAGATGCCATTTC
>JBDUDE010000731.1:0-3562 GCA_040003105.1 Mucilaginibacter sp.
CAAAAATTCCGCAGCTCTTTTTCAAGCAGGTGTTCTGTTTTATAATTTCAGCATAAAGGTTTTCTAAGGCAATTGGGGGCCACATATTTCTTATTATCATCAAATTATAAAAAGCGCCTGTCAGGAATACAAGCGGAAAAACACTTCTTTCTTTAGGCACCCTGGATACCAAACGCACTCCAGCCCTGCGCCTTCAATTCATGCACCGTTCCGCTTTTGGTGACGAGATTACAGCCTGCTGAAGGCTCGGTGATGTAGCCGATGATGGTAATGTCCATTTTGAACTTTATTTTGTCGTAGTCGGCTTGTTTTACGGTGAAAAGGAGTTCGTAGTCTTCGCCGCCACTCAGGGCGCACACGGTTGGGTCGAGGTTAAATTCGCGGGCGGTTTCGAATGTCATAGGATCCAGCGGGATTTTCTCTTCGTACAGGTTGCAGCCTTTGTTGCTTTGCCTGCAGATGTGCAGCAATTCGGAAGCCAACCCATCAGATACATCAATCATGGCCGTTGGCTTTACTTCAATTTCATGCAGCAAATCGATAATATCCCTGCGGGCCTCGGGTTTTAGCTGGCGCTCAACAATGTAATCTTTACCTTCCAAATCGGGCTGGATGTTGGGGTTCTCTAAATAAATCAGTTTTTCGCGTTCCAGCAGCTGCAGCCCGGTGTATGCGCCGCCTAAATCGCCGGATACGCAAATCAAATCGCCTTCTTCGGCACCGTTGCGGTAAACTACGTCCTTCTCATCGGCATAGCCAATTGAGGTTACACTGATAACCAGGCCTTGCTTTGATGAGGAGGTATCCCCACCAACCAAATCAACACCATACTTATCACATGCCAGGTAAATGCCGTCATATAATTCTTCCACGGCTTCCAGCGGAAATTTGCTGCTGATGCCAATAGAAACTGTTACGTGCGATGCCGTGCCGTTCATGGCGTAAATATCGCTCAGGTTTACCTGGATAGCTTTGTAACCCAAATGTTTCAACGGTGTGTACGCTAAATCAAAATGGATTCCCTCTAACAGTAAATCCGTAGATATTAACGTTTTCTTTCCTTTAAAATCAAGCACGGCGGCATCGTCGCCAACGCCTTTGGTAGTGCTTTTTTGGGTGAGCTTTATATTTTTAGTTAGATAGTCTATCAGGCCAAATTCGCCTAATGCTTCAATATTTGTTCTTTCTTTATTATCAAACATATTATTTGGGATTACACCGTCCCGATAATTATCGGGAGTAAAAATGATTTACCGATTTGTTGTCTGAACCATGATTTTTCACCCGTTGTTTATTTTTTTAATGGTGTTCAAGAGGGCTCTGCCGTTTACCTGATCAATGGATTTGTTGATTGACAAGCTCCGTCAGACAAGCATCATGAAAATCTCTTAATCCTACGAATCATGGTTCAGACAATTAGCCTGCAAAAATACGAAAGGTTAACCCAATTATGGCTACTTACTAAGTGGAAATCTCGTTGTGCCGAAAGATATTACGCTCATCTATTTTTTTCTTAACACACATGGTAAATTATCTTAATATTAATATAATAATTATTAAACAATGTTTACGTGTGCTATATTTACCTTTAAACAAATTATTTAACCAAGCATTTTACTTATGAAAATTCATTACAATTTTTTTCGTTCCGCATTTATTGTATCAGTTGCTGGTTTACTACTTGTTGGTTGTAATAAAAACCAAATTGCGCCGGTAAAAACTACGGCCACAGAAAGTGTTACCGGTACAAAACTTCACACCGAGGCGGTTTCATTAACCCAGGGTTTCGAGGTTGGCGCCACCAGCCCGAAAACTGCCTATGATGTTACACCGACAGGGTCATCGAGCGGCGACAACGTAACGTTAAGCGGTAACTCGTGGAACATGTTTGATGCGCTGATTGGCAACCTTGCCGGCGATTTAAGGGCTGGCTCATGGTCGGCACGGATACGCAACACGGGCAAAATTACTATGCTGTTTGATGTTACTACCGGCATAAGCACCGTCACCATTAAACATGGTACTTACGGCTCAGACGGCGCCAGCACCTGGGGCTTGTGGTATTCGGTTAACGGAGGCAGTATCTGGACCCAAAGCGGCAGCAATATTACCACTACTACTACATTGCAGACCCAATCGTTCACCATTACCCAAACAGGTAATGTACGTTTGGAAATACGCAAACTTACCGGCGGCAGCAACCGCATTAATATCGATGACATTACAATTAATGACAATGCGGGCGGCGGTACCGGTGGTGGCACTATTCTTACCGGTAAAAAGTTCCTGTTCGATGCTACCAAATATGAAAACGCCGGAAGCGCCGACTGGCAAATTGATGCTGACGGTACTGAAAACGTTCCGCTTTATACCGGCGGTACCACTTTAGAAACTAAGGCACAACGCACGCCAACCCCATCATACACGGGCATAACCTCAACCACTGCCGAAACTTATTGGAAAGGCGCGCTTTCTTCATGGGCTGTTGCCCTGGTTAAAGATGGCGAGTTTGTTGAAACATTGCCAAATGGCGGCGCCATCACTTATGGCAACTCAGGCAATGCGCAGGATTTAAGCAACTATAATGTATTCGTTGTTTGCGAGCCCAATCGTTTGTTTAGTGCATCTGAAAAAACTGCCATTATGAATTTCATAGCAGCAGGCGGCGGACTGATGATGGTTGCCGACCACACTGCGGCTACTACAGGCGGCACCGATGCCAATGGCTATAACCCAAGCGACAGGGACGGCGACGGGTTCGACTCACCGCGCGTTTGGAATGATTTGATGACAAACAACGGTATCAATAATACCCATCCTTTCGGCTTTAATATCGATTATATCGACATTAACGACCAGCCAAGCAGCAACGTTTATACCGGCGCCAATGCCAATGCACAAAAGGTGTTGAACGGCGCGGCAGGCACTGCTTCGAAAATGGCTTTTTATGATGGTACAACAGCTACGCTGTTCCCTGGTGATAACGCTAACGTGCAGGGCCTTTTCTGGCGCAGCAGCTTTACCAATGGCGGGACTACCGGCGTTATGGCTTTGCTTTCCACTTACGGTACTGGTCGCGTTGTGTTTATCGGCGACAGCTCGGATGCTGATGACGGCACGGGAGATACCGGCGATAACTTGTTTAACGGCTGGTCGGGCGATGCGCCGTCTGGGTTTACTTCGCACCCGGCGTTTCATTTAAATGCTTCGTTGTGGCTGGCTAAAGCGATATAGGGATTACACCGATTGGGGGATGATTTCACCGATTAAAAACACTGGTTGCTGATGAGGCGGCCGGTGTTTTTTATTCACTATTATTTTCACAATGTTGATAAAAATAGCGCAACCCGGGCCATTATGTCTGCCGTAGGCGGGAAAATTTTTTGGGTTTTTAAGGGGGTCCTTTCTACGTCTCGTCATTGCGAGTCTCCATCAGGGGTAAACCCTGATGGAGACTCGCAATGACGTGGTGGTAAAGACTGCTAATTAAAGACAATAACCAACCAGCGCCGCTATCTTACCAGTAGCTATATAACTCATCTTATCAGCTGCATAACATTCG
>JBDUDE010000514.1:0-3557 GCA_040003105.1 Mucilaginibacter sp.
CACACAACATCATTCAAATAATGTTGATCAACTAAATCTCAGATAACATGTTTAAAATCACCCAAGCTCTTTATGTAACTGGTTTTTAGGCCGGTATGTAACATTTTTAACTCAATAACAATCAATATCAAAAGCTATACCTAATTATGCATTAGTTCGTCCTATATTTAGGTAAAGCTAACATGCAACGGTGTTAAACAATGTTTAGTATAATTAATAAGTGTTTTTTTAACAATAATTAACAATATTATGAAAAATTGGCGTATTTGTTACAAAATGCACGGTAAAATTATTCTTACTATGAAAAAAAAGTTATTTATTGCCCTAATGTTGTCGCCGATGTTATGTTTAGCCCAAAAATATTCATCAACAGAAATAAAACGGTTTAAGCAACAGGCGGCCGCAGTTACTATTATGCGCGACAATTGGGGTGTACCGCACATTTACGGCAAAACTGACGCTAATGCAGTTTTTGGGCTGATGTACACCGAATGCGAGGATAATTTTAAGGGAATAGAGCAAAACTATTTGTACCAATTAGGGAGGCAAACCGAAGCTGAGGGAAGCAAGGAGCTTTATACTGATGTGCAGCTGCAATTAATAGCCGATACAGCCGATGCCATAAAGGATTATAAGGCGGCTACCCCATGGTTCAGGAAATTAATGGATGCTTTTGCCGACGGAGTGAACTATTATTTATACACTCATCCGGACCTTAAACCCACTGTTTTTCAGCACTTTGAGCCATGGTATGCGCTCATGTTTACCGATGGCAGCGTATCGGCGACTGTAACCGGTGGCATAAACCTCGGCGAAACGGCCAAATTTTACGGCAATGAGCCTGAAAAAATGGGTGCAATTCATAAGCCAAAGGTTGATGACCGCGAAACCGGGTCGAATGGGTTTGCTATTGCACCATCCAAATCAAAATCGGGGCATGCCATGTTGTACATTAATCCGCATGTGCCATTTTATTTCAGGAGCGAGGTGCAATTGGTGAGCAATGAAGGCCTTGACGTTTACGGCGCAGTTACCTGGGGGCAGTTTTTTGTTTACCAGGGTTTTAACCCGCATTGTGGCTGGATGCATACCAGCAGTAACGCGGATGTTGGCGATTTGTACGCCGAAAAGATTGTCAAAAAAGACGGCCAATGGTTTTATGAATACGATGGTAAACTGAAACCGGTAACCACACGCAAGCTGGTATTGAATATAAAAACCGCGGCGGGAACGGAACAGAAAACAATTACTGGTTATTACACCCATCACGGTCCTGTACTGGGCAGCCGCGATGGCAAATGGCTGGCGTTAAAGGCAAACAACAGGTCGTACAATGCCCTGGTAGAATCGTGGCTGATAACCAAGGCCAAAACATTTGCCGAATATAAAAAGGCGATGGGCCTGCTGCAAAATGCCACCAATAATACCGTTTATGCGGATGACCAGGGCAACATTGCTTTTTGGTATGGCAATTTTATGCCGAAACGTAATCCGGCTTATGATTGGCGCTTACCTGTAGATGGCAGTATATCTGCCACCGAATGGCAGGGCCTGCACCCGGTTGATGAAAGTGTGCACGTTTACAACCCCGCCAACGGCTGGATACAAAACTGCAATTCAACACCGTTTGCATCATCGGGAAAGTACAGTCCGGATAAAAACAAGTATCCTGCCTACATGGCGCCCAACGGGCAAAACTTCCGGGCGGTAAATGCCATTAAATTATTGGGCGATGGAAAAAAGCTCTCAATTGATGAAATGATTGCGAAGGGTTACAACCATTACCTTACTGCTTTTGACGTGCTGCTGCCGCCATTATTTAAAGCTTACGACGACGCACCCGATTCGGTAAAGCAAGCGCTTGCCGGCCCGGTAAACACCATGAAGCAATGGGACAGGTATTCGGCGGCCAACTCGATGGCTACTACGCTGGCCGTTGAGTGGGGTACGGCGCTTATGCGCAAATTGCCGGCTGCAAAAAGCGATGAAGAAAGCACCTATCAAACCGAACGCGTCGATAATTTGATGCAAACCCTTACGGCCAAACAGCAACTGGAGATATTTGCCGGCGCCGTAAATGCGGTAAAAAATCGCTATGGCACCTGGGAAACAAAATGGGGCGATGTCAACCGTTACCAGCGCCCGGCCGACGGCAAAACGTTTAGCGATGATGGCCTAAGTATACCGGTTGGAGCAGTTTCATCCGCATTCGGGCAGTTGCCATCTTTCCAGAGCCGCACTATGGATACCAAAAAACGTTATGGCTATTCGGGCAATAGCTTTATTGCAGCTGTGGAATTTGGTACCCGTATTAAGGCAAAAACCGTGATTACAGGCGGCCAATCGTTCAATCCGGCTTCAAAACACTATACTGACCAGGCTGGCATGTATATTGAAGGTAAGTTTAAGGATGTTTGGTTTTATAAAGCCGATGTGCTAAAACACGCGGAGAAAACTTATCACCCGGGAGAGTGAGTCTTAAGTCCAAAGTCTTAAGCAAGAAAAGACTCAAGACTTTGGACTTAAGACTTAGGACTACTATATTTGATATCGAACAAACACTTAAGTTGTTATGAAAAAATACCTGTTACTGCTGCCGGTGATGCTTTTGGCCAGCTTAAGCATACAAGCGCAAACTGCAAAGTTTACCGACCTTATTTACTACGCCAGCCTTAAAAACAGTGATATTTATGATAGTATGATGCAAAGCAATTACTTCCGGCAGGACTATAGTATTGATGTTAACGGGCACGAGATTGAATATTTTAAAAATATTACCGGCAAACCAAATACTGAAAAAATTGAAGTAGGCAATTATACCAAACTATACAACGGCGATATCCTGCGCACCGTTCACTACACCTCAACCGATCCGCAGCACATCATCAGCATGATTGCCCAAGCCAAACGTTTCGGCCTCGACCTGAAGTTCCAGGGCGCCGACGAAGCCAACAACATCTACCTTTACGACAACAGCATTTACGCAGTAAGCATCTACCTGCGCCGTGACCAAACCTCGGGTTTGGTTGAGATTAAGCAGAAAGAGTATTTGGGGATAGAGTAGGGAGGGTGTAAATCAGGCAAAAAAGGGTGTCATGCTGAGGCATAAGCCTGTCCTGAGTTTATCGAAGGAAAGCATGCGGGCAAAGGCCTCTGTATCATGCTAAGCACGCTGCAATGGCGTATCCATTATATTCGAACCGATATTACTAAATGAACCAATACTTCGTCTACATACTTCTTTGCAATGATAATTCCTATTATACAGGAGTTACCAATAATATAGATAGGCGAATGTATGAGCACGAGAACGGCCTCGACCCTAATTCGTACACGCACAAAAGGCGTCCCTTAAAATTGGTGTTTCAGGAAATGTTTACGGATATTAACCAGGCTATAGCTTTTGAAAAGCGGGTGAAAGGCTGGAACAGGAAAAAGAAAGAAGCAATTATTGCAGGTAATTGGGAGTTCTTACCAGCACTGTCGGTTAAAGTTCGTAAAACATGGCGTATAGGCCTCTGCGCTCATGCTTCGAGTGCCTCAGCATGACACCTCTT
>JBDUDE010000956.1:0-11993 GCA_040003105.1 Mucilaginibacter sp.
AAATGGTTGAGAATTGCAAACTGGATATTTGTGTGCATACCATATTTGGTTTCCCCTGGGAAACCCACGAAATGATGTTGCGCTATGCCGATGAAATTAACCGTTTCCCGCAGATAAAATTTGTAAAGTTTCATCACCTGCATATTGTTGAGGGCTCGGTAATGGGCGTAAAATATAAGCGGCAGCCATTCAAAGTGTTCAGCATTGATGAATACGCTGATTTTCTATGCGAGCTGCTCCCCCGCGTTCGCCCCGATATCGTCATCCAGCGCCTCTTCGGGCTGAGCGATCGTGAGTTGCTGATAGCACCCAACTGGGGATTAAAGAAATCGGAGATACAATATTATATTGACCAGAGAATATTGTCGAGAGGTGTTGTGCAGGGTTCGGCTCTATAAACACGATTAAAGGATTTGTAGATTAACACGATTATTTACGGCGTATGTCTGCTTAAAATCCTGTAAATCTTTTACCATCCTGCAAATCGTGTGAATTATTGACAATTGTCAACTTTTATCGAAAATCTACCTGCTACCTTCGTGAAACTTTTTAAGACAGGTTTATCATGACGGCAGACAACAATAAAACTTCGATATCAATAATGTGGGTACTCACGGGCATTGTCCTATCGGGTCTGCTCTGGTATATTTCAATCGGCCTTAATGGCGATTTTTGGTATTTGATGTGGGTTGCGCCGGTGCCGATTTTGCTGCTTTCGCTAAAAACTTCGGGCAGAGCTGCATTTGTAATCGCTTTTATAGCTTACATTATAGGTAGGCTTAGCTGGGTCAGTTATTTGGTAACGGTGGCTACTTTGGTGCCCGCCATTATATTCACCATCCTCCCCTCGCTGGTTTTCGCGCTCATTATTATCGGTAACCGCTGGTGTATAAAACGGTTAAATGCCTGGTACACGGTATTTGTATTCCCTGTACTTTTCACCACGTTTGAATACGGGCTTATCAAATTTTCTGCTGACGGAACGGCGGCAAGCATTGCGTACACCCAGCTAAACTGCGTGCCATTTATACAGGTAGCAGCAATTGCGGGCATATTGGGTATTACGTTTATGCTTACTTTTATTCCATCGGCAATTGCGTTGGCCTGGCATTACCGCGCGGAGAAATTGAAACTGCGATACATAAGTATAACCGGTGTAATGTTAGTTATTGTTGTGCTCGGATATGGCGTTTTCCGCATGAATAACTTCTTCCCCAAAAGCCATATCAGAGCCGGCCTGGCTGTGCTGGACGAAAAAGCACACACCAACGCCGACCAGCCCAACTTCGAAAAAGAAAAGCTGGTAGCCATAGCCTACGCGGCAATGGTTAAGCCGCTTGCGGCTCAAGGAGCTCAGGTGGTGCTGTTCCCGGAACGTGTCGTTGGTATGGGCCGCCCATGGGCCGATAGTATAACCCGCATTTTGAGCGATGCCGCGAAACAAAACCATGTCTTTATTATAACAGGATACACGAATCAAAAAGGGGAAAAAGAACGCAATTCGGGATTGGTTATTGATGTTGATGGCAAAGTAGTTTTAGATTACAATAAAGCCCACCTTGTAGTTGGGTTGGAAAGGCAGTTTACCCCTGGCACCACGCCCGGGATATTTAAATTAAACGGCCTGCAATCCGGCCTGGCGGTTTGTAAGGATTTGGATTTCCAGGATTATATTAAGCAGTACAGCGATGATAAACCAGGAGTATTATATGTGCCCGCCTGGGATTTTGTTGTTGACGATTGGCTGCACTGCCGCATGGCAATATTGCGAAGCGTTGAAAACGGCTTTTCGATGGTGCGGGCGGCAAGACGCGGGAGGTTAACCATTAACAACCAATTTGGCCATGTAACCAGCGAGGTTAGCTGCGCGAATGATAAACAGGCAACATTGGTAGGTGATGTATCGCCACAGTACATTGATACTTTTTATGCCAGATTCGGGAACTGGCTGGGGGTGGTTTGCCTAGTGGCAGCTGTTGGATTTATTTTGTTAGCGAGCCTAACCAAAAACCGGGATTAAACAGATTTAAGGAATTTTCCAGATGTTAAATGGAGTAGATTAAACTTGCGAAATTTTTAAACCTTCGCACGTTTCGGGTAAAACATCCTGCAAATCCTATCAATCCTTAAATCGTGTTAACACTTTCCGCCCCAAATCATACGTTATCCTGAACGCCTCCTGGTTGCTGGTGAAGCCAGGCGTACGGTGTATACTAAAAATAAACTGACCTTTAATATGGTTGAAAAGGAACGGCGTAAACATCAAATCCAACCGATTATAGAATTTCTTCTCGTAAAAGGCATCGCCGAACGCCAATTCCGAACCCTGGCCTGTGTAAAATTCATCAAATGCTGCAAATCTGTGGTAGCTCAAATAAGCGCTGGCTATAAACCCAACAGGCGTTTTGGCGGCACCCAAACCACGCCTGCGCTGGAACGAGGCCATAGCACCTGCCTCGAATGATAATGAATCGAACGTGGTTTGTTTGCGGCTAAAATCGAGTCCAAGGCGTACCTGTGCGGCGCCGTCGTCGCCAACATGGTCGTTTGGTAAAAGCACCTCGGCACCAGCATCATGCAGCATCAGCACATAGTGCGAAATATAAAACGGTCCATTTAATGATGGTCTCCACTTACCCTCAAACCCAAACAAAAATTGCTCGCGGTCGGTTTGGGTTTGGCGGCTTACCCAATCTATCCAGCCGGTTTCGGTAAACGTTGCCGAGTGGTATCGCGCCAGCAAACCTTCTACATTGGGCCGGTAATAGCGCAATGTATCATTCAGCATAGCACGCGGGTAGTTACTGATTACCCCTTCGCGCGGAAATTCGCCAGCATCAAAAAGCCATTTGGCGCTTTCGTATTTGTAATAAGCAACCGGGTTCACTTTTAAAAAGTAAGGCTTTGCCCCAAACTCATGGATGGCGTCGACACCTACTATAAAATGGTTAAGGCTATCCAGGTTTAGCCCTAAATCGAGCGCAACCCGGGTACCGGAATAAGTACGTGACCGTGCTGTAAAATCTTTGTACTCACGGTTATCTAAAAAACCAAGGCCGTTAAAGTGGATATCGAGGTTTTGGGCCAGTGCTGCCGTACTGCTTATTATAGAAACAATTATTATGAGGTAGAGCTTTTTTATCATTTGGGGCGATGTTATTTAACGGTTAATTTTATTACCCGGCTGTTTTTGCTTCCAAAAAACGGCTCGGTGCGGAGCGAGAAAATTAAATTGAAGTCCCCTTTTTCCAGCGGCGAAGTTACGGGAAAATTGAAACGGGTACTTTCACCCGGTTGTAAAGTTATCTTTTTGTAGGTTGATTTTGCCTCAACTACCGCAGTTAACACATCACCCTTAAAAAAGCAATACTCCAATATCACGGGGTGAGTGTAGCCGCTATCGGCAAAGCTTACCGGATGCGGGTAAGGATTGGTTATTTTAAGGTCGAATGTAGTTTTACCTCCCGGTGTGGTTGTAACCTTAAGCGGCTGGGTTTCTATGGACACCTTTTGATACGTACGCACGTTGTCAACCCACGTATAATACCACTTGCCCGCTTCGTTTTTTATAGAATCATTAGTAATTCCCTTCAGCATTATTGGTGATAGATAAAATACCCGTTTACCCTGCAGGCTGTCTTCCATCGGCCAAATATCGTATTGCGTGGCGCGGTAATAACGGGTATCATATGCAAAACATTTCAGGCTGTTGGTATAGTAATTATATTTCGAAGGATTTTGAAAGCCATCGGCCATTACCACATAATTGTCGCCTGCCTTCTGTTTTACCATTTGCGTCCACTCTTTAAAACCATAATAGCTTTTAAGATGTCCATACGTACGTGCAAAACCAAAGCCAGCTATAATGATTATCCGCACAATAATAATAATGCTCACATTAACTATCGCCAGCGGCAGCAACCATTTTGGCCAGCCGCCACGCTGTTTAAAATGGATGAGCGTAAGCATTACTAAGGGTGCAAACAGTATAAATGTCCACTGCGGCTGTACTTCACCCTTATAGCTGCTGGTAAAAAAGAAAAGTAGCGTTGCCACGCAATTAACTAACAGGCAGCGGATAAAAGCATCTTTAATTTTAACCGTAAAGGCCTTATAAAACAGAAACCACCCAATAAGCGGCCCTGCCATTAATAATTGCCCCGGCAAATAGGAAAAGGTGTTAACAATATCATATTTATCAGAGGACCGCTCGTACAGGTGGTAATTTATTGATGGATAGTTATGGTTAGCCTGCCAGATTATGTGCGGGATAAACAACACTAAGGCAACAACAACAATTCCCCAAAACGAAGGCCGTTTTAACAGCTTCAAATTAGCCAGTAGTGTAAAGCCGAGTACCAGTATACCGTTATATTTACTGTAAAGCAGGCAGGCAATAGTGATACCCAACAGCACGGCCAGTCCCCATTTATCAGTTTGAAGATACTTTTGATATAAGTAATAAAACAGCACCGTAAAAAAAAACAGCGGCGCATCGGGCGTGGTAGTAAACCCATAGATATGAAAAATAAATACCCCGGATACCACCAGCACAAAAGCCAGGGCATCAACTGCGTATGATTTAAGGGTGAGCCACAGCAGGTAAATAGATGCCGAACTTAGCAGCACCGTAAACAAACGCAGGCCAAGCTCGTTGTGCATTAACGTATCGCCTATTCGGATAAACATGGCCACCATTGGTGGGTGGTCAAAGTAGCCCCAGTCAAGGTAGCGCGAGTACATCCAGTAATAGGCCTCGTCGCCCTGCAACTCCAAAGTAGTAGCTTGTATAATGTTCAGCACCGTCCAGCCGATGATAAAATACCAGACGAATTTGGTTGAATTTACGGGCTCATTGAATGTGGCAGCGGGCATCAATTAATCAATGTTTTGGTGTGGCAAAGTTAGGATAAAAGATGAAAATAATCTCCCCGCTCACCGGGGCTCCACTGCGCCTCTGTTATTGGTTTTAATCAGCCAAATTTGTTATCGATACCTAATCGGGAATTAAAATTAATTTCCCAATTTAGCCGCACAAAAACCTAACTATGGAAAAAGTATTCGACGACATCAAAACCATACGCGCTGCCGCTACCGGTTTGATTGCCCATTTAAACCTTGAACAGCTAAACAAAATTCCCGATGGCTTTTCAAATAATATTATTTGGAACCTCGGGCACATGGTTGCCGCACAGCAGGGCTTATGCTACAAACGCGGTAACGCACCGCTTGTAGTAAGCGAAGAATTCTTTGAAATGTACAAGCCAGGCACCACTCCGGGTGGCCTTGTTGACGAAGCCGGGGTCGAGGAAATCAAAACCCTGATGCTTTCAACCATCTATCAGCTGGAGCAGGATTATAACGAAGAAATATTTACCGGCTATCCAACCTTTACTACCCGCTATGGCGTGGAAATATCGAGTATTAAGGAAGCCATTAAATTTTTGACCTTTCACGATGGTTTGCACATGGGGTATATTATGGCGTTGAAAAGAGCTATCTGATTATTGTCTGAACCATGATTTTCAGGATTAAAGGATGGCCTTGACAGATGTTTATCATGATAATCTTTTAATCAGGCGAATCATGGTTCACACAAAATATAAAACAAAAAACCCGGCATAAACCGGGTTCAACATACTTTAATTAATCTTAGTTACACGCCTAACAACAATCTCGCAGGGTCTTCCAGTAACTGTTTTACCCTTACCAAAAAACTTACCGATTCACGACCGTCGATAATACGGTGGTCATAAGATAAAGCAAGGTACATCATCGGGCGGATAACAACTTGTCCGTTTACGGCAACCGGGCGCTCAATAATGTTGTGCATACCCAAAATAGCTGATTGCGGCGAGTTTAGAATCGGTGTCGACATCATGGAGCCAAACACACCGCCATTGGTTATGGTAAATGTACCGCCGGTCATTTCCTCAAGGGTAAGTTTGCTTTCGCGGGCCTTAACTGCCAGGGCAGCAACGGCTTTTTCAATTTCGGCAAGACTCATGCTTTCGGCATTGCGGATAACAGGAACAACCAAACCTTTAGGGGCCGATACGGCTATGGATATATCTGCAAAGTTGCTGTACACCACTTCTTCGCCTTCAATACGGGCGCCAACGGCAGGCCAGTCTTTCAACGCCTCGCAAACAGCCTTGGTGAAGAACGACATAAAGCCTAAGCCAACACCATGTTTTTCTTTAAACTTATCTTTGTATTTGCTGCGGATTTCCATTATCGGCGACATATCAACCTCATTGAAGGTGGTCAGCATTGCAGTTTCATTTTTAACCGCCACCAAACGCCTGGCAACCGTTTTACGCAACGACGACATCTTTTCGCGCCTGTCTGAACGTGCACCTATGGCAACAGGCGCTGCCTTTGGGGCAACATCTGCAGGCTTTGCCGCCGGAGCCCCCCCTGTATTTTGCATTCCTTTGGGTGCCTGCGGGTTTTCCGAAACTTTTTCGGCTAATATCGCATCGGCTTTAGTAATTCTGCCGGCTACACCTGTACCACTTACACCGCTTGTTTCCACGCCTTTTTCAGCAAGAATTTTAGCGGCAGCCGGCGATGGTGTACCTGATGCGTAGGTAGTGGCCCTGCCATTGCTGGCCTGTGCAACTGCAGCAGGTGATGCTTCAACTGGCTGAGTAGCCGGGGCTGCAGCGCCCGCACCTTCAATAGTGCAAACAACCGCGCCAATTGGCAACACATCGCCCTCTTTAGCTATAGTTCTTAACGTTCCGGCTTTCTCGGCAGTTAGTTCAAATGTTGCCTTATCACTTTCCAACTCGGCAATTGCTTCATCCATAGCAACAGCATCGCCGTCTTTTTTTATCCAGCGCGAAAGTGTCACCTCGGTAATCGATTCGCCAACAGGTGGTACTTTTACCTGCAATGAGCCGCCACCTGTTGCCTGAACAGGAGTTGTTGCGGGCTTAGCTTCAACTGGCGCAGGTGCGTTTGCAACAACTTCAGGTTGCGGCTGTGCTGCCGGGGCGCTTTCTTTTGGTGCCGTAGCAGATGCACCGCTTTCTTCAATAGTGCCTACAGTTGCACCAATAGCTAAAGTATCGCCTTCGGCCGCAACGGTTTTTAAAACACCCGCTTTTTCAGCGGTAAGCTCAAACGTTGCTTTATCTGATTCTAATTCGGCAATTACCTCGTCCATTTGCACCGCATCGCCGTCCTTTTTTTTCCAGGCTGATAAGGTTACTTCGGTAATCGATTCGCCAACCGGCGGAACTTTGATAGTTAAACTCATTTTTTCAATTTGAAAATTTGTTGATTTGAGAATTTGAAAATGCCGCTTAAATTGAACCCGGCTTATATTCAAACCCCCAAATTAATATGTTGTTGAATTTGAAATTCGAAGATATTACCTGAAGATTTTTCATCTTCAAATCAGCACATCATCAAATTTTCAAATTAAATTAATCCGCTCCCACATTAGCCATTTTCTCGGCCGTTTCCTTAACAGCAGTTTTTACTGCCTTTCCTGCCGGTGCTTCAAATGCTTTTGATACAATATGTAATTGCTGTGCCGCATGCTGTTTGGCAAAACCGGTTGCCGTGCTGCTACCTTCGTGCCGCGAAATTACATTCAGGTTTATTACTTTATCGTTGTGGAACTTACGACAAATATACGGCCATGCCCCCATATTTTCAGGCTCTTCCTGCACCCAGAAAAACTCGGATGCTTTGATGTATTTGGCTTTCACCTTCAATATTTGCACCACCGGCGTAGGGTACAATTGCTCTACACGAACAATAGCTACATCTTTGCGTTTATCAACCTGTTGCTTCTCAAGCAGGTCGTAATATATTTTACCGGTGCAAAGCAATACACGTTTTACCTTTTTTGGGTCGGCGTAGCTGTCGTCAATCAATTCATGAAATTTACCTTTGGTAAAATCTTCCAGTTTTGATACACATTTAGGGCTGCGCAACAAACTCTTTGGTGTAAATATCACCAGCGGCTTGCGGAAATCCCTCAGCATCTGGCGGCGCAGGATATGGAAAAAGTTTGCCGGGGTGGTACAATTGGCCACCTGTATATTGCTATCGGCACAAAGCTCTAAAAAGCGTTCCACACGTGCCGATGAATGCTCGGGGCCCTGCCCTTCATAACCATGCGGCAACAACATTACCAAGCCATTACCACGCTGCCATTTTGTTTCGGCACTGGCAATGTATTGGTCAACAATAATTTGTGCGCCGTTAAAAAAGTCGCCAAACTGGGCCTCCCAAATGGTTAGTGCATTAGGGTTTGCTAAAGCGTAGCCATATTCAAAACCCAAAACCCCATATTCAGACAGCAGCGAGTTGAATATGCTCAGTTTCGCATCCGTTTCAATAGTATCCAGCGGTGTGTATTCATCTTCCGATTCAGCCAGCGTTAATACCGCATGGCGGTGCGAAAAAGTACCGCGTTTAACGTCTTCGCCGCTTAACCTAACCGGGTGACCGTCTTTTAGTAACGTACCGTAGGCAAGCAACTCGCCCATTGCCCAGTCAAATACATGGGTAGTGGTTACCATTTTATTGCGCTCTTCAAAAAGCTTTTCAATTTTTTTGAAAAACTCCTTTCCTTTCGGCAATACGGTTAGTTTTTTACCTATTTCCAGCAGTTCCTTTTCGGGAACTGATGTATCGATAGGCGTAAAAAATTCTTTAGTAGTAGCCAGGTGCATGCCCTCCCAGGCGCCTTCAAACATGTGTACTGTTTCGGTAAACTTGTCTTCGGCTTTTGATTCATCCAGCTTGGTCTGCAACTCGGCACGGAATTTCTTTTCCATCTCCAAAGCAAGGTTGGCATCAATGCTTCCCTCGGCCTGCAATTTTTGCTTATAAATTTCGAGCGGGTTGGGGTGCGCCTCAATAGCTTTGTACAGCAACGGCTGGGTAAACTTCGGCTCATCGGCCTCGTTATGCCCATACCTGCGGTAGCACAAAATATCAATAAACACATCCTCGTGAAACACCTGGCGGTACTCCATGGCAAGATTTACCACGTAAGCCAGCGCTTCTACATCATCGCCGTTAACATGGAAAACCGGAGATAGCACAGTTTTGGCCACATCGGTACAATAGGTGCTTGAGCGCGCATCTTTAAAGTTGGTGGTAAAGCCAATCTGGTTATTTATTACTACGTGGATGGTTCCGCCGGTACGATATCCGTCCAGCTTTTCCATCTGCAGTACTTCATAAACAATACCCTGGCCTGCTACTGACGCGTCGCCGTGTATTAATATCGGGGCGATTTTTGATTCGTCGCCATTGTATTTAAAATCAATTTTTGAGCGGGTAAGGCCTTCAACAACCGGGTCGACCGCCTCCAGGTGCGATGGGTTGGGGCAAAGGCTTAAGTGCACTTTTTTACCGCCCTTGGTAACCACGTCAGTTGAGTAACCCAGGTGATACTTAACGTCGCCGCCAAAGGGGGTATCTTCATCAAAGTTTTTACCCTCAAACTCCGAAAAAACCTCTTTATAAGGCTTTTCCATAATGTTGGTGAGCACGTTCAGTCTGCCGCGATGGGCCATACCGATTATAAACTCCTGTATGCCAAACTCCGACCCTTTTTGAATAACCATATCCAAAGCCGGTATCAACGCTTCGGCGCCCTCGAGCGAAAAACGCTTTTGCCCCAGGAATTTTGTACCCAAAAAGTTTTCGAAAACAACCGCTTCGTTCAACTTGTCGAGCATCAGCTTTTTTTCGTCGACAGAAAAAGATGCCGTATTACGTTTGCTTTCCATCCTGTCTTCAAACCATTTTATCTTAATGGGATTACGGATGTAGCGATATTCAGCACCTATCGACTGGCAATAAGTTTGCTCCAGCAACTGGCGAATATCGCGCAGTGTAGCAGCACCCAGGCCAACTTCAACACCCGATGAAAATACGGTATCAAGGTCAGCGTCGCTTAAGCCAAAGGTTTCCAGTTCCTTACCCGGAAAATATTTGCGTCTTTCGCGCACGGGGTTGGTTTTGGTAAATAAATGGCCGCGTGTACGATAGCCATCTATCATATTCAGCACATTTATTTCTTTCAAAAAGTGCTCCGGAGTTTCAGTAGTTGCAGCGGCAGCAGGAGCCGGGGCATTTTGCCCAAACTCAAATCCTTCAAAAAATTTTTGCCAGCCAAAGTCTACAGATTCCGGGTCTTGTTGGTATGCTTCGTAAAGGGAGTTAATGTAGGCAGCGTTTCCGCTATTGATATAATTGAGGCGATCCATGAGAAACCAATCTTTAAAACGGTACAAAAGTAAGCATATAGGTTTATAAACTTTATAAATTATTTATAAAACTTAACCACTTATTAACATTATGGGTGTTATTTGAATTACAATAAAAGGCATAAATTATTTATGTAAAAGCTTGCGCAGAAAATCGCGCACGTAGGAAATCCCCTCGAAAAGTATGGCGAGTAACCCTATAATAACGGTAAATTGTTCAAATGGGTTCATAACAATTATTTGACGTAAAACGCGGCTTGTTATTACAATCTAAACCAACTTATTTTACCGCAAGGCCTGCAGCATACGCCTGGTGATCATCGCCTTTGTGCGCGGGTAACCAGGTTTCGATATAATCGCTCTTGGTAATTTGTTCGGTTATGGGCAGGGCGGCTAAGGCGTACCGGCTTTCGCGGGCATCATTTACACCTGCTATAAAGGCCCAGTTACCCCAATTGCTGGCCGGCGAGTAATCTATCAGTTTTTCTTCAAAATACGCGGCGCCTTTTTTCCAGTCAACCTTAAGCTCGTTCACCAGGAAACCCGCTGCTATTTGCCTGCTATAGTTACTAATATAGCCGGTAGCGTTCAGTTCGTGCATAATGGCGTCAACTAACGGTATGCCGGTTTCGCCATGTTCCCAATGCTCAAAAAGTTCGTTGCTAATAACCAGGTTTTCTGTCAGGTTTGCCGACTCGCCTTTTAATGCGATGAATTTTTGGCCATGCTTTTTAAACATAAACCTGAAATAGTCGCGCCATAGCAAGTCGAGCAATATGCCAGGGTAAGCCGTATTATTTAACTGTTGTTGTTTAATAACTTCCCAATACACCTGTCGTAACGAGATGCAGCCCAGGGCAATCCATGGCGAAAGTTTTGACAGATTAAGTGCAGTATTCTTTTTACCGATAACCGTATGGCTGTTGTTTATAAAAAACTTTTCCAGTTGCGCCACGGCCTCATCTTCGCCACCAATAAAGTGATCAGTTGCGCGTGGGTCGTCAAAAGGTACGTCCAAACCCAGCAATTGCAACGTCGGCATTTCGCCCGCATCGTTAATTTGGGGTGTAAAGATGTGTTCGGGGGTTGCTACACACTGGCGCACATTACTATCGCGCTCCACCTTCTTTTTAAACACTGCAAAACTATCCGGTATATCCCTTATCGGGAAGGGCAAATCCTCTTTATGATATAGCGTATGCCCTATAAAGTGCTTCAAATTCAACCGCATTTTCCAAAGCGCAGTTTCAACCTGTTCCGATATTTCGGTCTCCTCGTGGGCAACTTCACGGTGATGGTACACTTCATTTACCTGGTACTCATCAGCAAGTTGTGGCAATATTTCGGCCGGATTGCCTATTCGGATAATAAGCTCGCCGCCAAGTTCCTGTAAATTTTTACGGAGGTTAGCCACCGATTCTAAAAGAAACCGGGCCCTTATATTGCCTGTTTTTGGGTTGCCTGAAAGGTTTTGTTTAAAGTAGAATGGGTCGAAACAATATACAGGTAACACTTTATCAGCTTTACGCACAGCTTCCAGTAATATTTCATTATCATGGATGCGTAAATCATTCCTAAACCATACCAATATTGTTTTTTCACTCATAGTTAAACAGGGGGTTAACTTTTATTGCAGTGTACAAATTTGCAATTTATTTATTTGTTACCAACATCTGCAGCTAATATTTGACATCGGCTAAACATTTTCGGGTTGATTTTGGCTGTTAAAACAACATTGCATTGTTAAAT
>JBDUDE010000771.1:0-3543 GCA_040003105.1 Mucilaginibacter sp.
GAGATTTAGAGGGGGCGTTATGAATGTAACTGTTTAGGTAAATAACATTGACAACCAAAATTCAATTCAAAGTGCGAAAAAGGTTATTATTATTCATACTGGCAGGTTTATTCAGCCAGGTATCGCTGGCGCAATCTTATGATATCGTCATCAAAGGCGGGCACGTTATAGATCCCAAAAACGAGGTGGACGCAGTGATGGACATTGCGGTTAAAGATGGCAAAATAGCCATTGTTGCGAAAGACATTGACCCGAAGCAGGGGACCCAGGTGGTTGATGCAAAGGGAATGTATGTTACACCCGGATTGATAGATATTCATACACATGATTTTTATGGTACACAACCCGATCATCAGTACGAAGATGGCAACCTGGGCATAGCTCCTGATGGTTTTACTTTTCGAAATGGTGTAACCACTGTTGTGGATGCAGGCAGCTCCGGCTGGCGGACTTTCCCGACATTCAAAACGCAAACCATCGATGTTTCAAAAACCAGGATATTGGCGTTTTTAAATATTGCCGGGGAGGGTATGCGCGGGGGATACGAGCAGAACCTGAATGATATGGACTCAAAGATGACTGCCCTGGTTGCTAAAAAGTACAGAGACATAATTGTAGGCATTAAGCTGGCGCACTACGAGGGGAATGACTGGGCGCCGGCAGACCGTGCTGTAGAAGCCGGTACGCTTGCAGGTGGTATCCCGGCGATGATAGATTTTGGGGGAAGCAACCCGCCAATGTCAATCGAAGAACTGTTTATGAAACACCTGCGCCCGGGTGATATTTTTACCCATTGTTTTGGTCAGCTGGGTAGCCGTGAATATATTGTTGACTTGCAAACCAACAAGGTAAAGCCATTTGTTTACGACGCCAGGAAACGCGGAATTATTTTCGACGTAGGCTACGGGGGGATCAGTTTTGCTTATTCGCAGGCATTGCCGGCAATGAAGGAAGGGTTCTTTCCAAATTCCATAAGTACCGATATTCACGTCGGCAGCATGAACGATGCCATGAAGGATATGCTTACCTGTATGACCAAATTTTTAGCAATGGGTATGCCCCTGCATGATGTAATACAGGCCAGCACATCAAACCCGGCAAAAGAAATAAAGCATGAGGAGCTAGGGAACCTGTCGGTAGGTTCGGGTGCTGATGTGGCAATATTAGGTATCAGGGAAGGTAAATTCGGATTATATGACTATACCGGTTATAAAATGGAAACCAATAAGAAACTGGAATGTGAGCTCACCATAAGGGCAGGTAAAATTGTATACGACCTAAACGGAATAGCAACGCCTGTTTATGCCCCCAGGGCTGCTGCCAAAAGTAAACAGGCTGCTTTAAAGGCCGAAGACCATTAATTAGACTATATTTATTTTTAATAAACCCATGAAATATTATAAATTTTTAATCTTAGCACTTATAGCAGGTATCGGCAGCTTCCGCGAAGCTAAAGCGCAAACCATCTCAAAAGACGAACTTATTTTTTATACGTCCGAATGGAAAGGTGGGCGCTTTGCTGACGGCAGGCCAAAAATTCCGGACGAGCTGATCGAAAGGGCAAAAAAAATCAGCATGGAAGATGCCTGGACCGTACTAAGAAACGAGGGCTACAATAACCAGTTTGAGGGTAACTGGAAACTGGTAAACGATACATTGCGCGTTGTTGGCCGGGTGGTTACCGCCATGTATATGCCAACACGGCCCGACATAGAAAAAAACATTAAGGCGAGGGGCGCAAAACAAGGACGAAAGGGTAATACAAATGCATGGCCAATAGATGTTTTAATAAAAGGCGATGTGTATGTTGCGGATGGCTTCGGGAAAATCAGGGGCGGCACTTTGATAGGTGATAATCTTGGCAACTCCATATTTGCCAAAACGGGTAACGGTGTCATCTTTGATGGTTCGGCACGCGACTTAACTGGACTCAAAGAGATACCCGGTTTTAACGCATTTGTGCGCGATTTTGATCCGTCGTATTTGGAAGAAATGGTATTGATGGGGCTTAATACCCCTATCCGGATAGGCCATGCCATCGTTTTGCCGGGCGACCTGGTAATAGCTGAAAAGGAGGGCGCGCTTTTTGTCCCCGCCCATTTGGTCGAAAAGGTGGTAGCCACATCAGAATTTGTTGCCTTGCGCGATAAATTTAGCCACGCAATGCTTAAAGCAGGCACGTTCACCACCGGCGAAATTGACAGCCAATGGAGCAACCCGATCAGGGAAGCTTTCATGAAGTGGCTTGATCAGAACCCGAAAGAAGGAAAAATAACGAGGGCTCAATTAGATGTCTTTATGGAAAAACGTACCTGGTAATAAAGAAGAACACTAATTTTCACGAATTAAAACGAATTTCACGAATTAAATAAACGTTTAAGGACTTAAATTCATAACCTAAATTTAAATTTTGAAAAATATCAGCATTTATAAAGTATTGGCAGGCCTTGCCGTACTTTGCCTGTTGGCTGCATTATGGCGCGTTTACCAGGATGGTATAGCTAATGCAGGCCTTTTTATCATCGCATTTTTCGTTGTGTTATCCATTGCCGTACGCGGGTCAGAACTTTCAAAAGGATTTTCATACACACTTATCATTTTTGCAGCGGTAACAACGGCCTTATACTATCCTCAATATTTTGTGCAGGTAAACGGCTTTAAACTATCGGGGCTTATTCCCCCGCTACTCCAGCTGATCATGTTTGGGATGGGCACTTCCATGGGGCTTAAGGATTTTGCAGGCGTAATAAAAATGCCGAAAGGGGTATTTATCGGCGTTGGCAGCCATTTCATAATAATGCCGTTGCTTGGTTTTACGTTAGCCAAATTAAGCGGCTTTCCGCCGGAGATTGCTGCCGGGATAATCCTGGTAGGGTGTTCGCCCAATGGCATGGCCTCTAATGTAATGTCGTACTTAGCAAAGGCCAACCTGGCGCTGTCGGTTACCATAACTGCTGTTTCTACTACGCTGGCCCCTGTTATCACGCCATTACTGATGAAGTTGCTTGGCGGCGAATTTATAAAGGTTGATGCCCCAGGCATGATGTGGGATATTATAAAAATAGTGATCCTGCCCATTGGGGCCGGTATTCTTTTTAATAAATATTTATTGAAGCGGGCCTCGTGGCTCGAAACGCTTATGCCGTTGGTATCCATGTTCGGTATAGCGTTTATTATCGTAATTATTACCGCCGCCGGCAGGGACAGCCTGTTGCACATCGGTGGTTTGCTGGTTTTATTGGTACTGGTCCATAACTTAATGGGTTATACGTTGGGCTATTGGTCGGGTCGCTTGTTTAAAATGTCCGAACGCGATTGCCGCACCATGGCTATAGAAGTAGGCATGCAAAATGCAGGGCTTGCATCGGGCCTGGCAAAGGCAATGGGTAAAATTGCAACTGTTGGCCTGGCGCCTGCGGTGTTTGGGCCATTGATGAATACTACCGGATCGTTGTTGGCTAATTATTGGCATAGGAAGCCGTTGGGGACTGAGGGTGCAGAGAAAAAAGCCGTTTTAACAACGGAATAACTTCTGCGTACCTC
>JBDUDE010000207.1:0-11931 GCA_040003105.1 Mucilaginibacter sp.
GGCAGAACCAACCAGTTCAAGGTTGCGCACGCTGTATCTATCAAGCCACAGGTAGCGGTCTTCCTCTATCCTGCTGATGGCAGATATATGCTGCAGGTTTCGGTGCTCGGTTTCGTTTAAATAATGCAGCGCAACACCGGCTGCTATAATACCCAGGTTCAGCTTATCAACACCAAAACCTTTTAACGATTTTACACCGAAGTGCTTTAACAACACCTCTTGTGCATAATCACCGCTGTAGGGCCATTCATCAAGCGTGTAGGTATAAAAGCGGTCGCCGTAAGTATCTTTAAAATCGCGCTGACGGTTTTTTGGGTAGATTACTTCGGATGGTGCAAAACTTTGCAACAGCTTGTCGATGTATTCAGTACTTCCCTGCGCGGTTAAAAATTCACCTGTCGAAATATCAATCAGGGCAATACCCAGGCTATTTTTCTCGAAATATAAAGAAGCGAGGTAATTATTGCTTTTTTGATTAAGGATATTGTCGCTGGTGGCAACCCCTGGGGTAACCAGTTCAGTAACGCCGCGTTTAACAATGGTTTTAGTTGTTTTCGGGTCCTCCAGCTGGTCGCATATCGCTACCCGCTGCCCGGCACGCACCAATTTCGGCAGGTAAGTATCCAGCGAGTGATGTGGAAAACCTGCCAATTCGATATGCGTTGCGGCACCATTGGCCCTGCGGGTAAGTACGATGCCTAAAATACCGGCCGCCTTGATAGCATCTTCGCCAAAAGTCTCATAAAAATCTCCCACACGAAATAGCAGCAATGCACCGGGGTACTTCACCTTTATCTGGTTGTACTGCTGCATTAACGGCGTCTCTTTACCTGTTTCCTTTGCCAAACGGTTTGCTCTTTTTTATAGGCGGGTAAAGTTAATGTATTGCCCCGTGTTTAGCAGGATTGTGGAAAAGTTAGGTATATGTGTAGAACCGTTGATTATTTTGATTACGCTGATTGCGTTGAACAATAATTTTTAAGATGAGTTGATTTTAGGATGCCTACAATCAGGAATCAGCGAAATGAATGCAATCACAACTAATCAGCGGTTATGGCATCAATCTCATCAGCCAGCAGCTTGTCCTTATCCGTTACCTTGTCTCCCGCATCGTGGGTCGACAGCCAGATTTCCACTTTATTATAGGTATTCGTCCAGGTTGGGTGGTGATTGCTTTTTTCGGCAAGCAGGGCTACCCGGGTCATGAATGAGAAGGCTGATATGAAATTTTTGAATTCGAAGGCCTTATATAGTTTGTTGTCGGTTTGCTGCCACATGATAAATTAATTGTTTTAACAGAAAAAGAACCAACATCTTTCGAAAAAGTTTAAAATAAAATCAGATCCCCATTGGTGAAATTTTTTTTTACAATTTCTTTGCATAATTAATTTTTACTCTACATTTGTAGAGTAAACTCTAAACTTATAGAACAACAATGAAACTCACCGCAGCCGAAGAACAATTAATGGAACTTATCTGGGACAAACAGGAGTTGTATATGAAAGACATCATAGAAAGCTATCCCGATCCGAAACCAGCCACAACGACGCTGGCGACCTTGTTAAAACGGATGCAAAACAAGGGGTTTGTGGGTTATAAACTGATGAGCAACTCCAGGTTGTATTATCCGCTGGTAAAAAAATCAGACTATTTTTCAAAACACGTTAAGAGCCTGATAAGAGACTTTTTTGGCAGTTCGGCTATGCAGTTTGCCTCGTTTTTTACCACAGAGACAAACCTGAGCAACGCAGAATTGGAAGACCTGAAAAAAATCATTGATAACCAGCTTAAAAAGAAAAAACCATGATAACCTACCTGGTAAACTTCACATTGTGTTCCGCCATGCTGTTGCTGGCTTATCACCTGCTCCTTAAAAATAAAACCACGTATACCTTCAACAGGTTTTACCTTTTAGCCAGCCTGCTATTTTCGCTGGTGATACCGTTTATTGCCGTTAAACAGACGGCACAGGTAATCCCGGCAATACAACCCGTTACGGAAAAGCTGCAATTCCTGCCAATCGATAACATTCAATCACAAGCCGCCAGTAACATTAACAATCCGGTCGTTCAGGCTGTTACCCACTATGTTAACTACCCGGTTTATAGCTTAGTTGCGGTATATGGTATTGTATGTTTATTGCTGCTTTACCGGTTTGTTAAAAATTTAAATACGATAAGGTTATCTGTGCAGCACAACAAACGTATTGACTATATGGGCGCGGAGATAATTTTGGTTGACGAGAAACTTACCCCGCATACATTTTTAAACTATATCTTTTTAAATAAACATGAATATGCCAGCCGGCAGATAGAAGATGGTGTTTTAAAGCATGAACTGGCACATGCCAGCCAGCGCCATTCGGCAGATGTAATTTTTATAGAACTTTTCCAAATTTTCTGCTGGTTTAACCCTTTTATACCCTTATACCGCAAAGCCGTACAGTTAAACCATGAATTTATAGCCGACGCGGCAGTGCTTGCAACCAATAATAACGTTTGCGATTACCAGCAACTGCTGCTCAATAAAATCGGGTATGGTAAAAGCTTAGCCATAACCAGCCAGTTCAATTATTCAGTAACCAAAAAACGATTAATTATGATGACCAAAACCACATCCGCCGTGGCAGCAATGTTCAGCAGAATTGCAGTTATACCTGTATTGGCAATCGCTTTTTTGCTTTTTTGTACTAAGACTGATGCCCAGCAACAACCGCCGGCAGATAAATCCGGTGCAAACCAGACAAAAACAGGCAAACCGAGAATAGTTGTAAAGTTGCCTGTATTTATTGTACATGACAATCCTACCCCGAACCAGGTACGGTTTGCTTCGTCGCCTGAAGGGGCGTCAGAGGAATTGTTAAAAGAGTACGATGCTATCATCAACAAGTATGGCAATGACGAAAGCAATATACATACACTTCGCGATAAAATAACAATGGCAGACAAGGACAGGATGATGGAAATATATAAGAAAATGAGTGTTGCACAACAATGGCAGCAACCCATTGGGTTTACCATTGAACCGGGGGTGCCCCCTGCGGGGGACAAAAGACCAGTGACATTAGATACGCTTCGATTATGGAAAACCTCGAACAATTACAATTTGAGCGTAAACTTTAAAACTATAAAAAGTTCAGAATTATCCAATTACAAAATAACCGATTTTGCTACCTACTGGGTGGATCGGTGTATAGGCGCTGAACGGAAAAAGACAAAGCATAGATTTAGTGTATTTATATGGACCAACGAATACCGTGATGAGTATTTAAGGCTGGAACAGGCTTACAAACCGGAGCCAAGAATGTATTTCAGAACCGTTAAACGCCCCATTGCTAAAATTTAATTTATAACCTGTAAGCATAGAAACCATGATAACCTACCTGGTAAACTTCACACTGTGTTCGGCCATGCTGTTGCTGGCCTATCACCTGCTGCTTAAAAACAAAACCACCTATAATTTTAACAGGTTTTACCTTTTAGCCAGCCTGCTATTCTCATTGGCAGTACCATTTATTGCGGTTAAAAAGGCGGCACCGGTAATCCCAGCCATAAAACCTGTCATAGAAAAACTGCAATTCCTGCCAATCGATAACATTCAATCACAAGCCGCCATTAATATTAACAAACCGTTTGTTCAGGCTGTTACAGATCACGTTGATTATACGCTTTATGGCCTGGTTGCGGCATATGGTATTATATGTTTATTGCTGCTTTACCGGTTTGTTAAAAATTTAAATACTATTAGGTTAGCTGTGCAGCACAACAAACGTGTTGACTATATGGGCACGGAGATAATTTTGGTTAACGAACAACTTACCCCGCACACTTTTTTAAATTACATTTTTTTAAATAAAGATGAATATGCCAGCCGGCAGATAGAAGATGGTGTTTTAAAGCATGAACTGGCACATGCCAGCCAGCGCCATTCGGCAGATGTAATTTTTATAGAACTTTTCCAAATTTTCTGCTGGTTTAACCCTTTTATACCCTTATACCGCAAAGCCGTACAGTTAAACCATGAATTTATAGCCGACGCGGCAGTGCTTGCAACCAATAATAACGTTTGCGATTACCAGCAACTGCTGCTCAATAAAATCGGGTATGGTAAAAGCTTAGCCATAACCAGCCAGTTCAATTATTCAGTAACCAAAAAACGATTAATTATGATGACCAAAACAACCTCTGTAACAGCTGCGCTGCTGGCCAGGTTTAGCACTATCCCTGTGTTGGCAATTGCATTTTTGCTTTTTTGCACAAAGACCGAAGCGTTAAAAGCGCAGCAGCCTGTTAAACAGGTTGTAAAAAATTCACCGAAAACAATAACTTCATCCGTGCATTCCGGACGAAAGGCGCCAAAGTTTGTGATACCCGATTATCCCGCTACTAAAGAAGGCGTTTCTGACGAACTGCTAACGGAATATAAAACTATCACCGACAAATACACCAATCCTAAAGTTATCAATACGAGGCGGGCAATTAGCAAAGCCGATTACGGCAGGTTACAGGAGATATTTAAGAAAATGAGCCGCGAACAGCAGGAAAAACAAATTATAAGGTTCACGATATACAAAGGAGAGCCACTGCCAAAAGTAAAGCCGACTCAAATAGAATATGACAAATGGAAAGACGCTAACATGTACGGTATATGGATAAATGATAAACATGTTAGTAACACCGAACTCGACAAGTATAATGCAGTTGACATAAGCCAGTTTTTTGTAAGCCGGCTTTTGGGGGCGGCCCGCGTTAACAAAAGCTATAAATACCAGGTAAATTTAATGACCGACGAATATTATAAGAAATATCGCGAGGAACAAATTGCCAGCGCGCCCTATACCGTAATGCAATACGGCCCGGTAAATTTCTAAACTGCACAATGGATTGCTTACCGGGTTAATAGCCTGGTAAGCTTTTATATTTCCAGCTTCTCCTCGTAGCTCAAATTCAACTCTTCCTCTATTTTCGACCTGGTTGGCCGCAATAACAAAAAATAAATAATATTAAGCCCTGCGATTACCAGGTAGTATAAATTCCAGCCCTGCATAAAAATTACGATGGCAAACAACGTGGCCCCTTCGGTAGGCGCAAGCCTTGTAATTATCGCCGTTTGGTAGCCCGCTACTTTCTCTTTAACCGTAGCCGCGCCCCGTGCACTCTCAATTCTTTTCTTGTACAGCACGCTTCCGATAATACCCATGGCTACAACAAATACCGGCACCAGGTAAAAAAACATATCATTTACCGGCTTTAAATTCAGTGTCGGGTTAATAGCAATAAAGTAGACCATAATGGCAAACAAAGTTTGCCCGGCCAATAACGCACCATAAATTATGGTAATCAATCTTAAAAAGGCTTTGGGGTTAATTTCGGGGTTTTGGTCAATTGCCATTAGGGTTTGGATTTAAGCTGCAATATAAACTTATTCAACTAATTTTAAGAGAGCATCCCCTGTAAAAACAGAACTAAAAGCAATTGATAAAACATGCGCAAGCGGAGTAGAAACACAATATACCGTACCGTAATAATACGCAACTAAAATCGAGGGTATTTACCGGTCAATTCAGGTAATTATCCTGAATGCAAATAATGCCGGTTTGTTGAACTTTAGAATGTTGAAAGGTTTCCGTTTTCAAACAACAAAACATCATAAACCATTATTTAACATTTACGCTCATGAAAAGGACCGACAATTTATTTTTACTGCTGGCAGCCATAGTGTTGCTTTCCTCATCGTGCGGAGGAGATGACGGAGTTAAACTTCAAGGCACTACCGGTAGTCCTTCACATTCGAGCACTGCTGACGAAAAAATAAGCACCATGTCATACCGGCCGCGACCAGGTCAGTTTATAAGCACCCGTTTTACAGCTGATAATTCAAATAGCTCGGCGCTGTCAACTTCGTTAGCGGTTGAACGAACAAAGCATGTAGACTTGAGCGCTTAGAAATGCCGTGAAGTCATACTTCAACATAAAAGATTAATAAAGCAGTCAGTTTATAGTTAATTAGGAGGGGTGCGGCCATTGGCTGCATCCTTTTTTTGCTGAAAGGGCTCAGGTATTGGCGGGCAATTCAGCGGCAGCTGTGGCTATGTCATAACCTTTCACAAATATTAAGTCGTGCTTTTTTGCCAGTTTAGCCGTTTTTGACGAAGTTATTGGCGGCTGCAGCCAAACCACTTTAGCTTTCAAAGGCAGCACATGCCTGTCGAAAATCCCTGCATGTTCCTCTTCAGGCCGGAAGATATTTACAATTTCGACTTCTCCGGGCGCACCTTCAAGGTCGCTAAAAACGACCTTATCTTCAGCGTAACTGGTTTTGTAGGATATCAAAGTATACCTATCCGGCGAATAGCCTATCACCATAAAACCAGCCTTTAATAAAGCCATTGGTACACTTTCATCCGGCCAATCAACCAAAAGTATTGTTTTAGCATTTTTAAGGATTTTGGTGTGTTTGGCAGGCATCGGTTTACAATTATTTTAAATCCTTAAGTTTGGATAACTTATCCCTTGTCGCCTGGTCTTTTTTAATCATTAACGACTTATTGTAGAACTCAGCTGCCTTCGTTTTGTTCTTTTGTGCAGTGTAATAATCGCCCATAGCCGTATTTACGGCTGCATTATTGGGATAATATTTAGCATTCAGTGTAAACACCGCCAGCGCCCTGCCGGGTAAATTAACTTTGAGATAATCGTGGCCCATGGCATCCAATATAGTCTCGGGCGGAAGCACTGTATATCCCATACGTTCGGATACATCGGAATAGTGATCTTCGATAACTGCGGCTACATCAATTTTGGCGTTTGCATCAAACAAAGCGTCATCGGTTTCCTTAGGTAGTTTGTAATAGTTGAATAAAAACCGGAAGGCATCATATTCCGTTATCAACGGCGATGAGCTATGGTTGTCGGCATTATAAAACTTATAGTTGAAAGTTAAGCCATTGCCCGGATTCTCGTTTAATTCATCGGCAAGATTTAATATTGCGCGGATATGGTTTGTTTTTGCCGAGGTATCGTGATGCGCATGCAGAGTATCGTCGCCCGCGGGCATGGTATTAGCAATTCCCATAAAAACGTATTTGCCGGCAAAGCTTTTTTGCTTTAAAACATCATGCGCCTGTTTTAGCAACTTACACCTGTCCCACCACATACTTGGGTCGACAATAGTGTAGGCGTTAAAAAGTTCGGTATGGTTTAACAGGATATTTACAGCTGCGAGCCCGCCAAATGAGTGTCCTACCAGCATCCGGAATGGCGCAGTTGGATATTTTCCCCCAATATATGGCATCAGTTCTTTTTCTATAAATGCAGTAAACTTCTCGCCGCCACCCGATGTTTTATAGGAGCTGGTCGGCTTATTTTCGTAATCGAATGCGCCATAGGTTGGGGTAAGGTCGCGGGTGCGGTCAGTGTTATTTATACCTACCACAATCATATCCGGGCAAAACATATTGCCGTTGGCCTCGCTCAGGTATTGGATGATGCCCGATACGGATGCAAAATGTTCGGGCCCGTCCAGCACATAAACTACCGGGTAACGCGAAGTGTTGTTTTTGCCGGCGGCCCCGGCAGGTAAATGTACCCAAATGGTGCGCTTTTCGCTCAGTATTTTTGATTGAATGCTATCAGTATGACCCATAACTACCGCTGTGCCAACAATATCCTGGGCATAAGCTGATTGGGTAACTATGAAAAAGAAAAGAAGTAAAGCTTGTTTCATGCAGATTAGTAATGAGTTACTAATCTACATATAAAGCCGGAATTTTATTCTTGTGGTTTTTTTAAATTTTCAGGTGGGGTTGAAACAATTTCGCCGAATTCATTAACATAAGCCATCATGCTGTCTAAATCGCTGCCACCGGCATTTTGCTGCCGGTCCAGCTTGCGCTGTTCTTTATCTTCTTTTTTCTTCTGCCTGTTTTTTTCGAGTTGCTTCTTCATGAAGGTCGCTTGTGACTTTGCCATATAATATAATTTTTAGAATAGAAATGCCCGTTGCTTAGCCACAAAGTGGGCTGTAAGCCGAAGAGTTATACATCAAAACGGGCTGGAATGACACAAAGGTACTAAAAATCGCGTGTTTTATCAAGTGGGATGCAGTGCGGCAGTCAAACTATAGATCAGAAACCTCGCCCCTGCTTGTTGTAAATACAAGTTATTATTATTTACTTTGCAATACAAAGTACTTTTTACATATTCAATATGCTTAGATTTAACCACCGGTATTTCGTCCTGATGTTGTTGTTATTTGTTATCGAATTTATCATCGGGGAAGATTTTCATGATACCATCATACGCCCCTATGGCGGCGACTTTTTAGTGGTAATACTTTTTTACTGTTTTGTAAAAAGCTTTATTAATACCACGGTTATTAAAACGGCACTGGGGGTTTTGCTGTTTTCGTACATGGTTGAGGTTTCGCAATATTTTCATTTGGTAACCTTGCTGGGTATGCAGCATTCAAAACTGGCTAACATAATGTTAGGCACATCTTTCTCATTCACCGATTTACTGGCCTACACACTTGGCATAGGCCTGGTTATTGTGGTTGAGAACCTGCAGCTAAGCATGAAAAATTTTTAATTAAATGGAACGATTTTTCGTTGATAAAGACTCGATAGTACGCAAAATATGGGGCAAGGCTGATACCGTGTTGTTCATTTTTGCCGGGGCGGCTGCGGAGTTTGCTTTGAATAAAGCAGTGGACTGGCTGTATTTTACAGGCCGGCTACCTGCCGACCCGCTTGGCAGGTTGTTTTCGACCGTTACCTATTCGCGGCAGATTATTTTTTCGAACGAGGACGCGGCACTAAAATCCATCGACCAGATTACTGCCATACACGAAGGCGTCGAAAAAAAACGCGGCGCCCAAATACCGGATTGGGCCTACCGGGACGTATTATTTATGCTGATTGATTATTCCATCCGTTCGTTCGAATTGCTGGAACGCAAACTTAACATGGCAGAAAAAACGGAAGTGTTCCGTGTGTTTTATCGTGTGGGCAGCAGGATGAATTTAGCCGGATTGCCTGTGAACTATGACGATTATTGCGTAATGCGGGCAGAACACCTCGCGCAAAACCTTATCGGCAGTAAATTCACCATCGACCTCTACAGTAAGTATAAAAAACATTTAGGTATAATAAGATATGCTATACTAAAACAAGTGCAGGCAAAACTTGTACCCTCAAAAGTGAAAGCAATGCTACCAATTGGAGGCACGGGATGGATAACGCCGCTACTGGTTTTTTATAAAATGCTAAGGTGGGCAGCTTTTGAGAAAACTTTCAAAAATGCTTTGTTGCCGAATGCCTATAAGGAACAAATAAAAGCGCTGGATAGTGACAGCATGCTGTAAATCCACCTGATTGAAACCAACCCAATTATATATCAAATTGCACCATTTCCTTCTTTTTGTTAAACAACAGGCACTATCATGCTTGTTCCCGGTATCGGTTTTCACGTTACTTGCGCTCTCGCATTTTGTAACCGGCGTAGTTTACCGGTATGATTTTATGCTGATAGGGTGCATCGCCGTCCAGGTATTGCTTGTTGTGTTGAAAATAGAAACTATAGATGAGTTAAAGGTCATTTGCATTTTTCACCTGCTGGGGCTAATAATGGAGCTGTTTAAAGTTCACTTTGGCTCGTGGACGTATCCCGGTCCCGCTGTAACCAAATTTTTTGGAGTGCCATTATACAGCGGTTTTATGTACGCAAGCGTTGCCAGCTATATGTGCCAGGCCTGGCGAAGGTTTGATTTGCATCTGCACAAATGGCCGAAGCATTGGATAGCGCGGATTATCGGCGCATTAATATATATCAATTTTTTCAGCAATCATTTTGTGCCGGACGTGCGCTACTTTATAGGATTGCTGATCCTTTTCTTTTTCAGGAAAGCCGTAGTTGATTTCTATATTGAAAACAAGGCGTACAGGATGCCGGTAATACTATCATTTTTATTAATCGGCTTTTTTATCTGGCTGGCCGAAAATGTGGCAACCCGGCTCGGCGCCTGGAAATATGCGTACCAGCATAAAACTTGGGCGATAGTTGATTGTCAGAAAATCAGTTCGTGGGCATTTTTGGTTATTGTAAGTTTTATCATCATAACCGAGTTGAAGACTTTAAAAAAGCAGATTGTGCAAACCGGGGAGGCTAAGGCCTAAAAAAACAAACGCCTGGCATAAGCTATTACGTTTAGTTAAACATAAAACTTATGCCAGGCATTTTTGTATCATCAGATTTATTTAAAACCAATGATTTTAATACGTACAACAGTACCGACTACCAGCCAGAACCTTTTTTAGCGTTGCCTGCTTTTACGTGTTCTTCGGCAGTTGCCTTACCCATAATTGCAGCCATTTTGTTGCCTTCGGCGTCTTTTCCTGTTGCAATGTACCTTCCTGATTTAATATCAATTACAGGATCGATCATTGGTACATTTTTAGTTTTTGTTTTTACTGAATACGCAGTAATACCACTTGTTGTTGCCATGATAAGTTTTGTTTTTTTTAAGTAAACCCTTGTAAGGGCATTTTGTTTTTAAATAGGTTTTATATGTGATATATTTAAATACCGGATGCCAAGTTATATAATTATGCTTAACAAACAAATTTAACTTAGCTTGCGTTGAGCAATAGTTATTAACAATGTGTAAACCTATAATTAAACCTACTTTTATTTATGCAACTAAATTTGCCATATAGTGACCTTAATTTATTAATATTGAAAAGAATTTACACTTAAACTCCCGTAAAATCATGAAAAAAAGAGATTCCAGCATTCTTTACCTGGTATTAGGCATTTACACCTTAATGATAAACTGGCACTATAACCATAATATTATATACCTGTTACTCAGCTATATATTTTGGCCTTTGTATTTAATTTACGAATTGCTAATCGGCCACCTCTCACATGGTTTGTGGAAAGAGATTCCGCTATCGTATTTTAAGTAGAATAGTCCATGGTGTCACGTGTTCAGCACAGGCTCTAAAATGTTAATAAATACGGAGTAAAATACCCGAAGTGTTAAAAAATGTAAAAAACGAAATACTTTATATTAAATTTAGGTAAAAGTCGTTCCTTTGCTAAATAAATATATATGAAGAAAATTTCACTTATTGCTATTTTGTTATCGGGTATTTTATTTCTTGAAAATTGTAAAAAAGACACAGTTGTAGCTACCGCCACCGCTACCAACTTAATGATAGCTAACATAAAAGACAGTACATGGTTTACCGATACTGTAACCTCATCATTAGTATACAATTCAATTGCCAAAACAAAAACCTTTACCTGCGAGGGTACTGCATTTAAGAGGCGGGTGACCATATCGCTTACCAAGGCCAGCGGCAGTAACACCAGCGGGTTTCCGTTAGGTACTTATATTGTTGATAGCACACCAAATGTGGCGCTTGCATTTTCAACGCCAAAAAGAAATGATGCCGGCGCAATAGTATACACGCCCAACGGCGCAGTTGCCCCCGGTTCGGGAACAGTTGTGGTAACTGCTATCGATTCAGTAAAAAAAGAGATGACCGGAACTTATAATTTTACCACACTGGTAAACAATTATGATACCCACGGAAACGTAATTTCGGTATCAATAGCGGTTATTTCGGGCGGAGGGTTTAATAAAGTACCTTATACGTTCACCAGTAATTAGATGGCTTAACATCCAGCTTTACGCTGGATTTAGTATAAAGGCACGATAGCTTCGGTTATCGTGCCTTCTTTGTTTTTAAGCTCCACAAAAACGATGTTTAAGGAATTGTTACCTTTGCGAAAATTTAATTTAATGCCGCAAAAGAATAAAGCAGTTTTTTTAGACCGTGATGGCGTGTTGAACCGCGAAATGGGCGATTACGTGCGCCGGATTGAAGATTTCCATATCCTTGATAATTTTGAAGCCTTGAAAACG
>JBDUDE010000584.1:0-3534 GCA_040003105.1 Mucilaginibacter sp.
TTGCCGATGAATACCACTGGCGCGACGGCATTGGCCCGCGCGATAAACGCCCACGCATGGTAAACACCAACTGGGGCGGCACAACAGAAGATAACAGCTTCGGTACACATGAGTTCCTGGAGCTTTGCAGCCTGCTTGGCACCGAGCCTTACATGGCAGCAAACGTAGGCAGCGGCACGGTTGAGGAAATGAGCAAATGGATTGAGTACACCAATAGCAACAGCACAAGCACCGTTGCCGAAATGCGCAAGAAAAACGGCCATCCCGAACCATATAAAGTTACCTTTTGGGGCATAGGCAACGAAAGCTGGGGCTGCGGCGGTAATATGACGCCCGAATTTTATGCTAATGAGTTCAAAAGATATGCAGCCTTCGCAAAAAACTACCCCGGCGCACCCTTAAAGAAAATTGCCAGCGGCCCTAATTCCGACGATTATAACTGGACTGAGGTGATTATGAAAAACATACCCAACTGGGACATGTGGGGCATATCGCTGCACTATTATACCGTGCCAACCGGCGATTGGGGGCACAAAGGTTCGGCAACTAAATTTGACGAAAAAGAGTACTTTGAAACCATGGAGCGCTGCCTGAAAATGGAGGAGTTGGTTACCAAACACTCCGCCATTATGGATAAATACGATCCGAAGAAAAATGTGGCTTTGATTGTTGACGAATGGGGCGTGTGGACAGATGTTGAGCCAGGCACAAATCCCGGCTTTTTATTCCAGCAAAACAGCCTGCGCGATGCACTGATCGCCTCAACCAATTTGAACATATTTAACAACCATTGCGATAGGGTAAAGGGTGCTGCACTTGCACAAACTATCAACGTTTTGCAGTCGCTTATTTTAACCGATAAGGAGAAAATGCTGTTAACGCCAACTTACCACGTTTTTGATATGTACAAAGTGCACCAGGATGCAAAATATTTGCCCATGCAGCTAACCTCGCCCGATTATGTTTCAGGCGATAAAAAACTGCCGGCCGTTAATGTTTCTGCTTCGCAGGATGCATCGGGCAAAGTTCATATCTCATTTACTAATCTTGATCTGCATAAGGACATCAAAATAAGCACCATATTAAAAGATATTAAATGGAAATCGGTAACCGGTCAGATATTAACATCCGCAAACATTACCGATATAAACACTTTTGATAAGCCAAACGCAATTAGCCTGAAGGACTTTAAAGGTGCGAAAAAGGATGGCGATAACCTGGTGGTTACGCTGCCGGCGAAGTCGGTAGTGACGTTGGAATTATTTTAATTTCGGAATTTCGGTACGAAGGACTCCTTTGAAAAATTCCGATTTCGGCTTTTGAATTTTGTAGAGACGCGATGCTTCGCGTCTAACAGCTGATAGGTCTGCATCACAGGCCCCCGCAGACAGGTCGCCAGCATTCTGGTGACCTGTCTGCGTTTTATGGTTTTTGAACTAACCAATTATCAAATCTTGCCCCAGGGCAAGCACCCCGTCGAAAAACTTGTTTTACTTTTGTCCTATGCGGCAAAAATTCGACACCTCCACCTGGGCGCGTAAAGCGCATTTTGAATTCTTTCGTAAATTCGAGGACCCGGTTTATGGCGTTTGCGTAACGATTGATTGCACGGCGGCCTACAAATTCGCAAAAGAAAAAGGTGTTTCGTTTTACCTGTATACCCTATACAATGCGCTAACAGCCGCCAATAGTTTGCAACCCTTTAAGCTAAGGATTGAAGGCGGGGAAGCTTTTATTTACGACAGGATTGACGCTGCATCAACTATCGGCCGGGCCAACGGGACATTCGGTTTCAGCTATATCGATTACGACTCCTCGTTTGAAAAATTTATAGCAGCCGCAAAATTGGAAGTCGAGCGGGTACAGGCCAGGAATGATTTGGAGCTGGTCAATAGAAATAACATCATCCGCTTTTCATCATTACCCTGGATAGATTTTACATCGCTCTCACACGCGCGGATGTTTGCGGCCGATAAAGAAGACTGCAGCCCAAGTATTTCGTTTGGTAAGATGACGGAAAAGGACGGTAAAAGAACAATGCCAATGTCGATACATGTGCACCATGCGTTGGTTGATGGCTTACATATTGGGCAATATGTTGATTGTTTCCAGGCGTTGATGAATAAAGAGGTTTAGGCAGTAGCAGCCGATAATTGGAGTTTGACTTATTAAAATTAAAACCTATCTTCAATAATTACAACCAAACACAATATCCACCTTATTATAAATGATAGTTCCCTATAAAGGTTTTTCGTATAAGTTGGCATTTGTAGGCGCCATTGTCGGGATTTCGATAGGTTTAGGTATGCTCAGCCTAAGCGTTAGTATTACGTTGGGTGCTATTTTGGCACTTGTTTTCGGGTCTAAAGAAATTGAATTGCCTGTAAAAAAGAAATAGGCGCGGCGTTTTTTACAACAATGCAAAGTATGTCGTAAATATGACGCAAATAAGTCGGCAGTAAATTATTCACCGATGAAATATATTTGCCTGGTAAAATTCAATAAATGAAAAATAACACCCTCGCTAACAAAATCAAAGAACTTCGTATTAAAAAAGGCTTCAGCCAGGAAAAGCTTGCCGATGACGCGCAATTAAGCCTGCGTACCATACAAAGAATTGAGAGCGGCGAAAACGAGGCCCGTGGAGATACCTTGCAAAGATTGGCTGTTAGTTTAAATTCGAACGTTGAAGAGTTGACCGGATTTACTGAAAATGTCGACAGTCGATTATTGGCTGTTTTAAACTTGTCCGCATTAAGCTTTATTGTATTGCCGTTATTTGGAGTTATAGCTCCTTTAGTTACCTGGGCGTTGGTGAAAAATAAAACTAAGCCTATTGAAGAAGCTGCAAAACACCTGCTTAACTTTCAAATCTCGTGGTGTATAGTAACAGGGATAATTTATTCTGCGTTTTTTATAAATATACCATTGCCAGCTTCCCGTCTTATCGGCCGGCCTGAACTTATTATACTGGCTATAGGAATTCTGTATTTTATAAACTTCGTTTTTATATTAGTTAACGCGTTGTTTGGCATTAATTCAAAAAAGATATTTTACATTCCTGCGGTGAAGTTTATTAGGTAGGAATAATATCTAAACAGATTTTTTCGCCCTTATTCTCATTTCCTCTTCGGATTTTTTCACTTCATCTTTCTCACTTAAAGGGCCTTCGGTTTTAAGTTCTTCGGCTTTTTGAGGCGCAATCTTTTTTGAGCCTTCTTTTAATTTTTCGGGAGTTTCTGCTTTTTTCATAGCGTTAAGCTTTTTTTTATCAGGATTGATATGCGTGGAGTAATTAACTAACCATTGCAGTAAAGCAATTGTTTACAATTGTTGAATATTATTTGATTTGTCATTTATCATGGTCATGCCTTTTTTTTTATCTTAGCTCTTGTCTCTTGACCCTTTTTTTAAAAATATTTATCACAATTTTTGTAACAACCCAAAATCCTTGGTATCTAAATATCACTTAACAGCTAAGGAACGTAAAGTTAATGCTGAAAGTTCTCGTAAAAGCCCGCACCTCAAGGGCCA
>JBDUDE010000579.1:0-3531 GCA_040003105.1 Mucilaginibacter sp.
GCTTCTTTAAATCGCGCGCCATCGAAATTTGATGCGCCTATTGCCCGCACCTTGCCCTGTTTTATCAGGTCAGTAAAGGTTTCGAGGGTTTCTAAAAGCGGGGTATTTTTATCGTCTGCGTGCGATTGATAAAGGTCGATATAATCGGTTTGTAAGCGTTTTAAGGAGTCCTCAACGGCTTGGGTAATGTATTTGCGCGATAACCCCGTTTTGCCTTCACCCATCGGTTTGCCAACCTTTGTTGCAATAATAACATTATCGCGCTTGCCCGATTTTTTCAGCCAGTTACCTATTATGGATTCTGATTGCCCGCCTGTGCCGCCACGCGCCCAGGTAGCATAAACGTCGGCTGTGTCGTTTAAATCGAGCCCTGCATCAACAAAGCCGTCTAATATTTTAAACGATTCCTTTTCATTAATCGTCCACCCGAACACATTGCCGCCAAAGGCAAAGGGGTACACACTTATTCCTGATTTTCCTATTTCCCTTCTATCCATGCGTTAATATAGTAATTTAAACAACCTGTTCCGCAAGTTCTTCAACCCAACTGCCCAGGTAAGGCTCTGTTCCTGCAAGCCGTATCCAATTTCCATCTTCACCTTTGGCTATTATTAAGTGCAGGTTATTATCAATCGATTCAAATTCATAAGCGTCCGGGTATCCGTCAAAATTGATTTTTTGTACTGTTCCCTCGACCGGAAAGTCGGACCCGGAAAGCGTTGCTGCAAATTGCTGTTTCATAAAATTTAGTATATAAATGTAAATGGTATAACTCTTTTCTGTTCAAATTGTGTGTCAAATTATAGTAATAGTGCTCTTTTTATAAAGGCTCGTGTCCTTGTTTCAACAATTGCGTTAAGCTATTGTATATATTTACCGTGTGGAAAATATAAAGCCTGACTCAAACGTATTGGTTGAAATAGTACAAACTAAAATGCCCTTCGGTAAATATAAAGGTACGTTGGTAAGCGACATACCGGTTTCGTATTTGGAATGGATGCACAGCAAGGGCTTTCCGCCGGGTAAATTGGGCATGATGCTTGCGACTGTATACGAAATAAAAACTAATGGATTAACCGAAATACTTTTTAAGGTTAAGCGGGTAGTCGCGAAAAAAATGGAAAGGTTGTAATAGTTGAAAATTTTGTAAGGGTTTGAATCTTGTTACGACTAAGCATAAAAACGGAGAAGTCTGACGGATACAACTTACAAATGAATGACCATCCGTTAATACCACACAAACGTATATTCAATTATAAAACTTGAAAATAGTATGAAACGAATTATTTTTTATGTAGCGGCTATATTATTATTTGCCGGCTGCGTTAACGGGCAACCGGGCAGCAGAAATGACTATGCTGATTTGCCAAAACCAGGGGCAGGTCAGGCGGTAGCCACTTTTGGCGGCGGCTGTTTCTGGAGTATGAGCGAGGCCATGTCTGAATTAAAAGGGGTTAGCAAAGTAGTATCAGGTTATGCCGGTGGGACAACCGTTCGGCCAAGCTATGAGGATGTTAGTTCGCGCACTACAGGGCATGCCGAATGTGTGCAGGTATACTATGACCCCAAGGTTATCAACTTTGCAACTTTGGCAAATGCGTTCTTTTTTGCGCATGACCCAACTGAGCTTAACCGCCAGGGCCCTGATGAGGGGACAGACTACCGCTCAATAGCGTTCTACCGTACACCGGAGGAAAAAAATATTTTACAGGAAACTATAAAAAGGATAAACGCCTCAAAGCATTACCCGGAAGCAATTGTTACGCAGCTTGCTCCATATAAAGTTTTATATCCTGCCGAGAAATACCACCAGGGTTATTATCGGTTGAATATGGATAATCCCTATATCACTGGCGTATCGGTACCGAAAGTGATGAAATTCAGGAAAGCCGAAAAGGCTGAATTGAAGCCGGAGTTTCAAAAATAGTCTTTACTTGTGTCGTTGGGAAGCACGTGTAAGATATTTTAAAAAGCACTCCACAAGGTGTTTACAGGTGTTTACACAATTTTGAAATTTTTTATGTAACTATTTATAAGTCAAATAGTTGCAAAATACAAGGTATTTACACTTTTTACACGGGGAGGAACGTCCGTCCCGATATTTTATAGAACGAAGCAAGTTCGTCGTCATGCATATTCGCAAGTATGACGACGAGATTGCTGTGCTTCGCAAACGACAATGTTTGTTATTCGGCTACACTCCTTAGCATTAAAGCCCCCACCGTTACGTTTGTACGGCTATCAATAATTACGGCACCGCCATTTGCTTTATTACTTTGATAAGGGTCGAAAGCCAGGGGTTCAGCAGTTTTGATGATGATGCGACCAATATCATTCAGCTTAAAATCTTCGTTAAATTCTTTCTCCAGCGTATTGATATTCACCTTGTAAAGCACTTCCTGTATTTTACAACGGGTTACTTTGCTATTGTGCTGTACAAAATAAGTGAGCGAAGTATCTAAAGCGCGGGTATCCATCCAGCATAAATCAGCTTCAATTTGTTGGGATAACTCCGGTTGATAATCTGTGTTTACCAAAACGTCACCGCGACTGATATCTATCTCATCCTTTAAATGGATAGTTACCGACATACCGGCAAATGCTTCGGTAGGCTCCTTATCCAACAGTTCTATTTTTTCGATGGTTGAGTGAAAGCCCGATGGCAATACAGTTACCCTGTCGTTTACCTTAAACGCCCCACTGGATACGCGGCCTGCGTAACCCCGGTAATCGTGCAGTTCCTCTGTTTGCGGGCGTACTACCCATTGCACCGGGAAACGTGCGTGTGCGGTACTATCATCAATTTTTATCTCTACGGCCTCCAAATAATGCAGCAGGCTTTTGCCTTCATACCAATGCATATTTGATGATTCGTTTACAATATTATCGCCTTTTAACGCGCTAACAGGGATGTACTTTATATTTTCCAGCCCAACTTTATAAGCAAGGGCCTTGTAATCGTTCAAAATGGTCTCGTAAATAGCTTCGCTATAATCAACCATATCCATTTTATTGATACAAACTACCACCTGCTGAATGCCCAACAATGACACCAGGTAGGAGTGGCGTATAGTTTGCTCAATAACACCCTTACGCGCATCGATCAAAATAATAGCCAGGTTGGCGTTCGAGGCACCGGTAACCATGTTGCGGGTGTATTGAATATGCCCCGGGGTATCAGCAATAATAAACTTGCGCTTATCGGTTTGGAAGTATTTGTAGGCAACGTCAATAGTAATGCCCTGCTCACGTTCGGCTTTCAGGCCATCGGTTAAAATGGCAAGGTCGATGCTGCCGTCGTCGTTTTTACGGTTGGAGCTGTGCAGTGCTTCTAATTGATCAGCAAGGATTGACTCACTGTCATACAGTAAACCCCCTATTAAGGTGCTTTTACCATCGTCTACACTGCCTGCTGTTATAAATTTTAGTATATCCATTGTTGTTTTTGGGATTTCACCGATTTGAAAATGATTTCACCGATTTTGTTGTTGTTAATAACCCTTTTTGTTATTGCCGCGCTTCGCTCGCAAT
>JBDUDE010000564.1:0-3528 GCA_040003105.1 Mucilaginibacter sp.
AGCTATGTTTTGGCATCGGAGCGATTTTTGATAACCAAATGTATCTATCAACATATCACGCCATGGAAACACAAATTGAACGCTCACGCATCATACATTTAGGCGATGAACGCCTGCTCAAATTTTTTACTGATAACCTCGACAAAATATATTGCGCCAAGCAACACATGGTAGCCCGTTTTCCCGAAATTGCCAACCAGGCGCATTTTGAAGATTTAAACCTCGCCATTATGGAGACGGTTGATGACGTTAAAAAGCAAATCGTCAGGATGGATGAAATTTACCAGCGTTTAGGTGCCGAAAACACAGCCACCGGGTGTAACGGCCTCGCCGGGATGATTGAAGACGCTTTTACAGCGATACACGAACAAAAAGGCGATACAGCTTTACGGGATATGGCCATATTGTTTTACCTGCAAAATATGGAGAGCATCGAAGTGGCATCCTTCCAGGTATTGCAGATGATGGCCGTAAAAATGAAAAACCCCGAAATATTACAATTACTGAAAGAAAACCTTGACGAGGCTAAAGACGACCGGATGTTACTGTTGTTGATTACAGCCAAATATGTTACCAGTTAAAAAAGACAAATTAGCTTATTTGTTTTAATCCGTAAAATCCCTAAATCCCGGTAAAAAAAAAGCCATTTGCTTCAAAACAAATGGCTTCCGTAATATATGTTGAACTTTTGCAAAAGTCGGCTTACATGCCTATCAACGCCTGGTTGAAATCGGCAGCGAAACTTAATTTATTTTCGGTGCGGCGAGCAGCAGCAAAATTGTTGCTCTTTACGTTCGACTCGATGTCCCTGTTAAGGTTTAATTGATTTGCAGTACCTGTTAAATCAGCTTTAGCGTTATCCTTTACGGTAACATCAGCGTTAAAGGCATCAAGGTTTAATTTTGCAGTTGCACTATCATGCAGGTCGATAGCAAACTCAATTTTTGAAACGTTACCGAATGATTTTACTTCGGCATTATCATAGGCAGATATTGAACGCAAATCGTTAGCGCTTACCCAAACTACTAATTTTTCGTTTTTGTATGAAGTGATGCGCAGAACGCCATTTTTGTTTTGCACTAACGCACTTTCCGAATAGTATTTGTTGTAAACTTTAACCTGGTCGGTTGATGCGTCAGAAATAAACAGTTCAACGTTGCCGTGAACTTCAATTTTGTTTATAGCCCCTTTATCGTTTAAAACAGTATAAGTATCATCTTTTATGGTACTGGCGTAGGTTGTTGTTGTTAATCCTAAAACTACAGCTAACATTGTAATTGCGGAAAAAATTTTGGTTTTCATTTTTTTATTTATTATTATTGTGATTCTAATTTTTCTGTATTTCTCTATTTTTGAAATACATCCATAAGACGAGCAGTTTTTTAAAACGTTACACTGAATTTTCTTTAATCTACCAACGCCTTGTTTTCGACTGCAAAGGTGCGATTATTATCGACTAACTTTTATCATCTTAGTGTCAGGATTACACGAAGTTAAATTATTGTATTTTTAATATTAAATTCAATGTATTTGACTGTTTTACAGATAGTTATTTGGTCGTATAACTGCTTTCCGGATGCTTGTGGTAAATAAAAAATGACAGATTTTCTCTAAAACCAGATTTTTTCGCGGCGTAAAATGACATGGCGGCCTGGATTTTTTTCGCCGGAACCGGCGTTTTGCGGTATTTGTAAATTGAACCGATGTGAATTAAAATTCGTGAAATTTAAAACTAAAAAACTACGAAGTTTTATCAACTTCGTAAGTTTCCGGGGGATTTCATAAAGATAGTAAGGGTGTTTCCGGCTATTGAGTCAGCAATTAAACCGAAAGCTCTGCAAAATATTTATGGAAAAGCGGGATAGTTTCAATTCCCTTGTAGTAATTAAATATATCGTATTTTTCGTTAGGAGAGTGCAGGGCATCGCTGTCGAGGCCAAAACCCATCAATACAGTTTTTAATCCAAGTTCAGCCTCAAATAAGGCCACTATAGGTATGCTGCCACCGCCACGGGTTGGAATAGGGTCTTTACCGAAAGATTCTTTTATAGCCATTTGCGCAGCCTTGTAAGCAATACTATCCGTCGGGGTAACGGCAGGTTCGCCGCCGTGGTGGGGTTTAACGCTGATCTTTACCGATTTCGGCGCAATTTTTTCGAAGTGGGCGGTAAACAGCTGCGTAATCGCATCCGAGGTTTGGTTTGGCACCAGGCGCATCGAAATTTTTGCAAATGCTTTTGACGGCAGCACGGTCTTGGCTCCTTCGCCAATGTATCCGCCCCAAATGCCGTTTACCTCAAGGGTAGGGCGGGTGCCGGTACGCTCAAAGGTGGTGTAGCCTTTTTCGCCCCAAAGCGCTTCAACACCGAGGTCTTTTTTATATTCAGCCTCATCGTAAGGTGCATTGTTCAGGGCTTTGCGTTCAGCCTCTGTTAGTTCAATTACCTGGTCGTAGAAACCAGGGATAGTGATATGGTTATTTTCGTCGTGCAGTGATGCTATCATTTTGGCCAGTATGGTAGCAGGGTTTGCTACCGCGCCACCATATACACCCGAGTGTAAATCCCGATTAGGCCCGGTTACTTCAACTTCCAGGTAGGACAAGCCTCTTAACCCGGTTTCCAGCGAAGGGTGTTCCATGCTGATCATTGAAGTATCGGAAATAAGTACTACATCGGCCTTCAGGCGTGCTTTATTTTGTTTTACAAATATGCCCAGGTTTGATGAGCCCACTTCCTCCTCACCCTCAATCATAAATTTAATGTTGCAGGGCAGCGTGTTGGTTTGCATCATCAGCTCGAAGGCCTTAACGTGCATATAAAACTGGCCTTTATCGTCGCAGGCGCCGCGCGCGTAAATTTTGCCATCGCGAACGGTAGGCTCAAAAGGAGGGGTTTTCCACAGTTCCAATGGGTCGGGCGGCTGTACATCGTAGTGGCCGTAAACCAATACCGTTGGTTTTGCAGTGTCAATGATTTTTTCACCGTAAATGATGGGGTAGCCGGCAGTTTGGCAAATTTCCACATTGTCGGCACCTGAAGCGCGAAGTTTTTCGGCCACAAATTCGGCGGTTTTTAGCACATCGGATTTATACTTAGGGTCGGCACTTACCGACGGGAAACGAAGAAGGGCAAATAGTTCATCCAGCAAACGCTCTTTGTGCTGGTCAATGTACGCTTTAATAAGTTGCATAGATAACAATTTGAAGCAAATATAGGATTTGTTTAACGAGATTACGGGAAGGCTTATAAGGTTTTATAAGGCGCATTCGAGGCTGGAAATAAAATATCGGCATAAAAAAAATAGCTTCCTTAACAAGAAGCTATTTCTAATATAAAAGTCCTTAGATATCCAAAAAGATTGTTTCAGTAGAGAAAAAGTAGAGCAAAGAAAAACAATTAAGGCTACAAATAGCCAGTTAAAAGCTTGATTTAAAGTTCAGTCTTAAGCTAAGTCTGAGCTTCCGGTTACGTGCTTGTCCATAAGGTCAGAGCTTCCGGTTACATGTTTGTCAGCAAAATCAGAGCT
>JBDUDE010000416.1:0-3527 GCA_040003105.1 Mucilaginibacter sp.
GGTTTGAAGAAAGGCCGTTTGCAACCGGGAATGATGATTAAGATTAATAAAGGGTAGGGGAATTCGGAAGTCGGAATTTAGATTTCGGAAGTAAGGAAAATATTTGAAGGCGTTTTACGGGAGTAAGGCGCCTTTTTTGTTCTCATTAATTTACATTTGTAATCGGCCCCAAATTTACGGGTGTTTACCTTATGACTTTAGAACAATACATCCAATCACTACAAAATATAAAGCCATCTGAAAAAAAGCTGTTACAAAGTGGCTTTACTGAGGTTCCTTTACATATTATAAAGAATTACGTTCTGGAAAAAAAGGGTAACGCAGATATTAACCATAACTTTCCAGATAGCCTCATCTTTAATCTTTTCAATACCTACGATACTTGGTATTTGCGATTTGCGGATTTTACATTTAACCGTGAAATAGTTGAGCGAGATGGCCTTTTTATTTTTGGCGACAGTTCATCCTCGGAATTATGTTTTAAGTCCTTTGATTCGGAAGTAATGGAAATTGACCATGACGAACATACTGTGCTTGAGTACTGTGCAAAAGATACCGAATCTTTTTTAAAAGCGTTATTATTCATATTTGAATTATATGCATTGAGGTTTCAAAATTTGGCAGATGTCGGTGATGATATTGTCAACCAAAAATGTTTAAATGATTGCGTTGAAGCAGCGGGGGGAATTCGATATAAAAGATTTTACCGGGATATTATTGGTTGAGTATCTCCTAACAACTATAGCTTGTGTTGGTTAATATGTACATCACGAACCCTGTCAGCGTCATTGTAGCCTTTATGAGGCAAAAATCACCTTCTATACATTTTATGCAAAACGGTAGACTGGACGGGCAAAGAAGCCTGTTAATCGTTATTTAGTAAAATTATTTTTTCATGGTTCAGCGGTATGCTGTCGACGGGCGACTGTTCCATTAAAACATCAATGTGTTGCCCCTTCCATTTCCCGGTAAGTTCCAGTTGGTTTTTTACAGGATAGGAATAGCTGAATACACTCCATTTGGTACTGTCGGCGTTGTCACGAAATGTGAATGTTTTCGTTGTTTTGTCTATACTAAATTCGAACTGATTCGGCTGGTTTTTCATATTAAATACCACCGCGTAACGGTGCTGTACAAATAACATCAGGCGGCTCCAGCGCAGGGTATCGGTTGTGAGTGGCGGCAGGGTATCCTTTGCAACGAAGGTAATTACATTGTATATCCTTTGGTTGCGGGCATTTTCAGCTTGTTTAATAAATTTTTTATGGTACCCGGCAACGATAGGAACAATAAGGATTAAAGGAACAGCTATCAATATCGCTTTTAATAGATTTCTTTTCAACCGTGTGTTTAATGTGTAACGGTACGGGAGGATGGAGGTGGAAACGCCCTTAAAAAATATATTGTAAAGCTTTGGCGCGTAAGGAATAATTAAGAATGAGGTATATACGAGCAGTTGCGTTGCGTATGTTTTTACCGGCACATTATAAAAACAGTTTACCGCGACTACGTTGCCGAGTATCACCAATAATAACAAGCTCCCGAACAGGTATGTGCGGCGGACCAATAAAAACAACCCTGCAAGTACCTCGCCGGCACCTACCATCATCATGTAGCCTGGCGCTATCCCCATAAAATCCCAAAGTATCTGGAAGCGGCTTAAATCGCCGACGGGTGTCGCCAGGTTGATAACATCCGGGGGCGGCATTTGAACAGGTATTAATTTATCGAAACCGTAAATAATAACAACTATCGCCAGCACGTAGCGCATGTAAAGGGTAAACCAATAAAAGAACCTGTTATAATTTAATCGTTTTGCATCGGTTAATGACCATATGGCGGCGCCAATAATGGATAAGTACAGGATAGTAAGGTAAAATACTATTGCAAAGTGATTGTCTTGCGGAAATGCCCGGTGTATTTTAGGGTTGTAGCCCGTATGATAAATATTGCTGTCGAGCCAATATAAAAAAGGTGCCAGCGGTTTAAATACAGCAGCCGGATTATAAACATGATGGAATAAGAAAAAACAGGTGAGATAGATAGTCGCGACCCAACAAAGCACGGAGGTAAGCCCCAACAGCAAAAAGAAAAATCTAAAGCTGATTTTTTTTCCTGTCTTCCAATTATTATTAGCCTGTCTCATACGCGACACAATTTCCTGAAAATTCTTTGGAATAAATTAAATAATTTGGAGCGACTGGCTGTTATTTTTAACCACGAAGTGCACGAGGGGCACAAAGAAGACACGGAGATACAAGGTATTTTAATTTTATGCATTTTTAAAATAGCCCCCTTTTCTTAATTTTGAATAAGCCGTTTGGTATGGCTGTTTCCAGCAACCTATAAACTATGTCAAACCTCACTCATATCTGGCCATTTTTTATCATTTCAGATATAAAAGGTTCGATAGAGTTTTATGTAAAAAAGCTTGGATTTGAAGTGCGGTTTATTGGCCCCGAGGGCGACCCGTTTTGGGCTATTGTTGGCCGCGATAATATTTCTATTATGCTTAAGGCAATTGTTCCCGATATAAAACCGGTGCCCAATCATACCCGGCATGACTGGGCCCGCTGGGATGCATATATTCACGCGAATGACCCGGATGCTTTGTTTGAGGAATACAGTGCGGCTGGCGTAACTTTCCACCAACCGCTCAAGGATGATGAAGATGGGTTGCACGGGTTTGAAGTAGCTGACTCCGATGGGTATATTTTGTTTTTTGGACGGCCGAACACGTAATATATTAACTTTCTCCTTTATCTTGACTCTTGGTTCTTGGCTCTACCGCCTCAATTCTTCACAATCTTAAACATCCCCCCATTAGTATTCCCTGGCCCTGTATCAGGATTGGTAAGCACATACAACTCGCCCGACGGGTCCTCGCCGAAAGCGGTGATTTTTAAATTGGAGGGGTAGGTTTGTAAGGTTACTTTGCCGCGCAGCCATTTGTCGCCGGCTTTTTGCAGGTAAAATATAGGGCCACTCCAATCGGCAAAAACATATTTGGCTTTCAGTGTTGCAATTTGCGCGCCGTTATAAACATAGCCGCCGGTAATGCTGATGCCTTCTTTGTGGCTGTATTCGGTTATGGGCATGGTAATACCTTTGGTAGGGCAACCGGACGACGGGTTAAAGCAATGCGTGCCCTCGGTTAAGCGCCAGCCGTAATTGGCGCCTTTGGTGATAATATCAACTTCTTCCCAGGTATCCTGGCCAACATCGCCGGCAAACAACTGCTTCGATTCGCGGTCGAACGAAAAGCGCCAGGGATTGCGCAGGCCATAGGCCCATATTTCGGGTTTGATGTTGGGTTTGCCCACAAATGGGTTATCTTTCGGTATTTTATAGCCGGTTTCGGTATTAACGTCTATCCGCAATATTTTGCCTAGCCAGGTATCCATTTTCTGGCCGTTGCCGGTTTCGCCGTGCCTGTCGCCCGCGCCGCCGCCATCGCCAAGGCCTACATATAAAAAGCCGTCGGCCCCAAATTGTATACAGCCGCCGTTATGGTTGGATTCCGGTTC
>JBDUDE010000488.1:0-3524 GCA_040003105.1 Mucilaginibacter sp.
TGAACCTGAAGCCAAGCAAGTATCTTGAGTAAAATTTATCGTTTTCGATAGTTGCATAATTAGGGCTGTCCTGGATAGGCAGCTTATTGTCGCCGCTAAAAGCTTTATTTTGTTGCTTTACAACTAACCGGTATGGGGTATTCAGCAGGTTGTTTACTTTGATGTAGATGATGTAATGCTGACTAAATTCTTTTTGAGCTGAAAGGTCGAGATTGAGCGTTGGGCGTTCCCAATTATCCAGGTCCTTGTAAAGCGAAAGTGTGTTAATCCGTTCGCCGGTATAAACAAAAGCAAGTTGGGCATCCAATCCGTTTTTAGTGTTTTTATATAAAAGCGACACATTGCCAATATGAGCTGCCTGCCCCTGCAGTGGCCGGGGCTGGTTCACAAACGTTTTATGAAAACTGTTATCGGCCGGGTCGTTGTAATCAAATTCTTTGGTCGAATTGATGAGCGAATGGGTATAGGTATAATTGCCTGATACGCCTATATCACCAAAAAACTTCCGGAAAACCATTTCCAGCCCATAGTTGTGCGCGGTTCCAAAGTTGTATGGGCTAAGTGTCAAGTCGGCCGAAAAATTTGTTTGCACCAGGGCGTACTCAATAGGGTTTGCTATGTTTTTGTAAAATGCCCCAACCATAAATTGGTCGAGCCCGCTGGGGAATGCTTCGTATCTGAAATCAAAATTATCTATCACCGAATGCTGAAGTGTTGGGTTACCCTGGGTAGGGAAATTATCCTGCCCAAAGCCTGTGTTATCCAGGTAAGGGATCAGGTCAGAAAAACCCGGGCGCAGTATCGACCGGAAATAAGAAAGGCGCAGCGCCTGGTTTTTGTTCAATGCGTATTTAGCATTCAGGCTCGGTAAAAAATCCAGGTAACTGATGTCCGCGGTTTTCCCTGCAATAGTAGCCGGCAACGACGAATCGTAAACCTGGCTGGTACTCTCTACCCTCAGGCCAAACAATACATCAAACCTGTCGTTAATGAAATACTTTGCACCTGCATAACCGGCCTCCACGTTTTCGGTAAATGTATATACACCTGCGTTGCTTGCCGCATTACCCACAGCATCCGAAGTTGGGATAAATGCAAACTTTGAAGCCGGTATCGAAATATATTTCTGGTAGGTCGAATCCTGGTCGGGGGGAGCATTCAAATGATAGGTATTATCAAAATTGTCGCGCGTTTTGTGCCTCACCATTCCCCCTAAAAGAAATAAGGTCTTATGGTCATTTATTCTGGCATCATATTTAAGATTTAAATAGCCCGATATATCTTTATCCGTATTGTGCGACCATTGGCGGCTTTCAGGCCTTACGGCAAGGGGGCCATAAGTAAGTGAGGTAGCAGTTCCTGACGTATTTGGGCTGATCTGCTGTGTGGTTTGAAAAGTTGCCATGTCAGGCAATTCTTGCTTCGCCTGCGAAAAAGCTACCGACCAATTTGCTGTAAATGAATTAGCCAGCTTATTATCCCCGTGCAGAATGGCACTATAAATACTTTGCAATTGCTTCCTGGTTTGCGTTTCATAACTTTCCTGGAAGCCGCCTGTATATCCATGGTATGAGTAATTGCCTAAAAGCAGGTCGTCGGTAATCCTCACCCTGTTTTCATTCAGCTGGGCGTATATGCCAAATAGGCTTATCGAGTTATCCTTATTAAACTTATAATCGATATTTGAAACCAGCCCCAGCCTGTTGGTTAACGACGAATACTGCCGGTTAAGGTAATCGGGGAAAACCTGCGTCATTTCTGCGCCCGGACCCTGTGCCGGGCCTAATGTTGCGTTTTCGACCAGGCGGGATGTGTTATTCCCGGCATAAGTATTTTGATAGCTCCCCGAAAAAATAACGCCCAGTTTTTTATTTAAAAACCTGTCACCAACAGTTAAACTAAAATTGCTGTTAATTGGCGTTTTTGTGGATGAAGTAATCAGGTTTTGATATGGGAAATCGCTAACGGCGGCAGGTACCCCAATCCCCAAAATCTCCGCAGGCGATTTCGAGTTTACCGTTGAATTGTTAAAACCCTGGAACGACCGCATTGAAAATAACTGGCTGTAACCGGCACCCAAATTTCCCTCAATACGTAACTGGTCGGGCGCGGTTTTCATCACCATATTTATTACCCCGCCTGACGCATCGCCTTCCATATCGGGCGTTAGCGATTTGGATACCTCAATACGCTCTATCAAATCCGAAGGGAATATATCCAGGGGAACATATCGTTGTTTGTTATCGGGGCTTGGTATTTTTACACCATTTATCAGGGTGGTATTATAGCGTGGATCCATACCCCGTATAATTGCAAATTGCCCATCGCCGGTATTGCCGCGTTCAACCGAAACACCCGAAACACGGGCCATTACGTTAGCCACCGTTATATCGGGCGAAATAGCTATCGAGTTGGCTGAAACAATGTTCATCACGTTGTTTGCACGTTGCTCTGCGCGTTTTGAATACTGATCAGATTCCTTATTGCTTTTTGCCGTTACAACAACTTCGTTTAAGCTTGAATTTGCCGAAATCATATAAAAGTTAAGCCTGGTATCTGAGCCGGCGTTAACCACAACAGTTGTATCGATAGACCGATAGCCTATAAAGGATACTTTAATTTTATAGCTGCCCGGCGTAACATTATTTAGCTGGTATTTTCCATTAAGCATGGAAGATGCTTTGAAGTTACCCGGCTCGAGGGTTACGGTTGCTCCTACCAGTTGTTCATTCGCGCTTTTATCAAAAATATAGCCTGAGATGGAGGATGCAAAAGAAAAAGAAACGGAAAAGAGGACGAATAAGCAAGTATACGTTAGTTTCATTAAGGGTATTTTCGGCAAAGAAACCGAGCGAATTCTGTTTAAATTCTGAATTAGGGCGCCTGCAATAATTTCTTAACGCAATAATAATTTACCGATAATATTTGGTGGAGTTAGGTGACGAATTGTTAATACAGGCTGGTTTAATGTTAACATTAAATTAATGGCGATTAAGTGAGAAACCGCAGGCTGATACACGAATGTTTTTTTTAAACTTTTCTCTTGTATTTTACCTCGACAGACTTGGCAGCGGCGGAAAAACAATTGAAAGTATGGACGAGGGCTGGGGACAAATCTTACATTTGTATAAAAACCTTGTAGCACAACCTAATACATGATAAAATGAAGCCAAAACTATTATTACGCATAGCATCAATACTGATGCTTTTGCACACCGCAGGGCATATAATGGGCGCGCTTACCTGGGCTGAAGCACCAAACGCCGCCGTTGCACAAGTTGTTAAGGGGATGCAAACAGAGCATTTTGCATTTATGGGCAGGCAGGCAACGCTGGGTCTGTTTTTTAACGGCTACGGCTTTATAAATATTGGTGTATTATTATTGATATTCGCGTTGTTATGGTTATTTTCCGGGGATGCAGCGAACAAACTATTTGGCGGGTTTTCAATATTGATGGGGGTATTTTTGCTGTTGCCGAATTCGCTGTTGGATTTGTAAACGTGATATTAGGATTTGCTGCTCC
>JBDUDE010000626.1:0-11879 GCA_040003105.1 Mucilaginibacter sp.
TTTTTCGATGTAAAACATTGCTTCCTGGCTAATGTAACCCAGGTGGTGTAAGTGTATACCTAATACCAGGTAATAAATCGCCAATAGTATGGTGATGAGCAACAGATATCTGGATTGATTTCTCATTTAACAATGTTTGTTGGATTGTTAACTTTACTAAGCCCGTGTTCGGTTTTTTCCCAGTAAAACGGCTTAACTATTAATTGATACAGGCCCTTAAAGGCAGCAATGGAGTGCAAAAGCCAGTATACCGGGTTGGCTATGGCGAAAAGGATAAGCTCGTAATACCGCCTTTTAAACACTGCCATCATGTTTATATAGATCATCAAAATATTACCTACCATCAGGTTAAATATCGACATAAACAAGATCCAGTCGGGGAACAGCGTACGGATAGTGGAGAGGTCGAACACCAGGTAGCTGATGAAAATGGCAAGCAAAAACGGGTACACCAAAAAGGTAAGCGGCGTGGCACCGATAAAGAAGTTAAAGCCAAGGAAACCTTTCCATCCTAACTTTTTTAACAAAGCCAGGGGATTACGCATGTGCACCAGGTAGGTTTGCATATAGCCCTTAATCCACCTTGAGCGCTGGCGAATCCAGTTGATAGGCTCGTTATTGGCTTCTTCGTAAGTGGTTGAGTTAATTACCGCAATTTTATAGCCTTTTGCGTAAGCGCGCAGGCCCAAGTCGGCGTCTTCGGTAACGTTAAACGGATCCCAGGCGCCAAGTTCAACCAGGTTCTCCAACTTGAAGTGGTTACTTGTACCACCCAGCGGAATAGGGATATCCAAAGTATCCAATCCCGGCAGCATATAATCAAACCAGTACGAGTACTCGAGGGTAAACATACGGGTCAAAAAGTTCTCGTTACGGTTAAAGTAGTTAAGCGCACTTTGTATACAAATATAATTTGACGGCAGCTTGCTAAACATCGATACCACTTTTTTCAGCTGATCGGTATCGGGGATATCCTCCGCATCGTAAATGGTTAGGTATTTACCGCGCGCAAAGTGCAATCCATAGTTACAGGCTTTCGGCTTTGTTTTAGGCATGTGGAACGGTACCACAACCACTTCAAATATGGCAGGGAAATCGAGGTTACGTACAGCATTTAATGTTTTATCGTCGTCTTCCTCAATCAGCAGCTTAATATCCAGCTTTTCGCGCGGGTAATCAAGCGCCTGTAAGTTCCATATCAGTTTCTTAATCAGCTTATCCTCTTTATACACCGGTAATAAAATGGTGTATATGGGCAGCTCATCTTCCACAACTTCGCGCAAGTCCTCGCGGGTTACGGCCTGGTGCAGTTCAAAACGTGAGCCCATGAGCGCCAAAAACAATTTAAACAATATCGCCACCAGAAAGAAAGAGCTGATAAGGATATTGATAATGATCGAGGTGTTTTTAAAGCTTACAACCAGCCCTATAGTAACCAGGCCAAGCATAATAAAAAGGAAGGCAAGCTGACCGGTTGAGAAGGTGATAAACGCCGAGCTGCCGGGGTCGCGGTTTAGCAATTCAAAAACTGCCGACTTTACATATTTGTCGCCGGTTAGCTTGTGGCTTAACCAGGTAATGTCAAGGTCGTGTGCCAGTATAATTTCGGGTTCACAATCATAAGTAAACCTGATAAAGTCGATAAACAGCTGGTTTGATGGGTCGGCCATTACGGTTATAACCCTGCCATTTTCAATGCGTAAAGGCAGTGCAACGTGCTGGTCGGCAAATTTTAGTTCTATTTTGCTAAGTACATCTGCATCATAAGCAAGCTCCCTGATGGGTTGGAAAACGTAACCTGCATTTGTTAATGAGCGGTCGTAGTTTTTGCGGGAGATATACCCGAAGTTTAACGCTATTTTGATGAATGACTGGCCGGTTGTGGCTGATAAATCATTAATCTTTTCCCGATCTTGCCTGGATATAAAACCATCATTAACCAAAAGTTCAGGAATTGACATATTATTTTTTTCAGTAAAGTTTTAAACAATTTTATCAAGTAACCTTATCCTACCCGGGCAGGCTAAGGTTACTTATATAATCAATTGAAGCTATTATCCAGTCTTGAGTCAGGAGTCCAAAGTCTTGAGTCAAAAGAACCGGAGCGGGCTTTAGACCTGGGACTCAAGACTAACGACTATTGACTTGACATTAGTCGTTATATAATTCCTGCGACCTTTGTACTCTTGAACGAACAAACAGGAACGAAAGCAGTATCAATACTAATATACCCAGTAATATATACAGGTTGTATTTTTCCCAGAACTGTGTGATAGCGCTCTTTGTATCAACATATTCAATATTTTCGCTTGATTTATTGATGTTGAACAGGTACTTGTTTGAGTTTACGTCAGTTACGCAAACGTTACTTGACAATGTTGAAAGCTGCTCGGTAATTGAACGTGCGGCCGCGATCAACGCATCGGATATATGCGTGCCGGTTGCAGTTATTACCAGTGTGGCATTATTGCTTCGTCCGTAAAAAATTTGGGCCAGGCCATTTGAAGTTGTATCAGATAGCGAATACACCGGTTTGTTATTTTCGGCATTGTATAAGCGGAAGTTTTGTTCAAAATGGATAGGCGCATCCGGGAACTCCTTCATCAACTTATCATCTTTGCTTAACAGCGCAATAATATTGTATTTTTTCAAATCGCCGGTAGGGATGTCAGATGAGTAAGCAAATTCAGGGAAGTTATTTGAGTTGATGTTGTTATTCAACTCATAAATGATCTCGCCAATTGCGCCTGCAGCATATTTTGCATATTCCTTTGATACAACAATGCGGGTAGCACCTGTGTTAAATGCTTCAGGATATTGGTAGAAGCTCAAATCGCTTGAAATGAACGGGTTCTTCGACTCCAGGTATGATTTTTCAGCATCAATTTCGCCGAAGAAGTTAATAAAGCTGTTTTTACACAAACCGTTTGACGGGAAGAACCTGAACTCGGCCTCCAATGTATTGTATTTGTGGTGCTGGTAACGGTTAATGGTTACTGCAGTATTTAATTTACCCGATGCATCAAGCTTTTCGCTGCTTATCAGCAAGCCGTTAAGGTAAATGTTAAAGTAACCCCTGTCGCCCGGGCTTAACCCGCTGTAGTTACCAATAAACCGTATCTCAACTTCTTTAGGTGTAAAGTTAAAGTCGCTGTTTTTAAAGCTGTATGCGCTTTTTAACGAGCCTATACCCGAAAGGAAGTCGCTTGAACCACCGATTTGTTTCAGCGATAATTTCGAGCGGTTTTCGTCGATAGTTTTGAAGTAAGTATTTGACGCTGCATCAATTAAAAGGTAATCGCCAAAAGTTGAATTTAATATATTGATGTTACCCAAAGCAGTGATTGCTTTTTCGTAGCCGGCGTCATCGCCACCGCTAACAAATAATATTTCGGCAGGCGAAGATGAGGTAGCAACCGTTTTGTGGGCAACCATCACACCTTTTTCGTTTACCATTTGGGTAATGGTATCAACAGATGACGACATTGATTTTGAAAGATATAATATACCTTCATTTGCCTGAGGCGATACTTTGATCAACGAACGCTTATCTTCGGGCAATGCGCCTAAATTACCAACCTGTATATAGTTTTTAATGCTATCAGGCACTGCGTTTGCTTCATAAACTGATATTTTACGGCCCGAAATTCTTTTTAGCCTTGCATAAGCCCATGCAACGGCTTTTAAGTCCTTAAGGCTTGGGTCGGTCGGGTAAACAATTGCTCTTTTTGAATCGAAGCAGTTGCTGATGTTTACGTCGCTCAAGCCGGTTTTGGTGTTTTTAACCAATGACAAATAGGAGTAGTCCTTAACCTTAAGCCACATGGCGGGGTTATCCAAATCCTTACAGATGTCGTCACTGATAGCTAACAGCGTTTTAACCTGAATTTTAAGGTAATGATCTGGCGAAAGATCCGACCGGCTAAGGTTAAGTATTACCTTTTGGATGGTATCAGCGCTCAAACGTGCGCTGTAAGCGGGTTTATCGTTGATAATTATATTGATAAAAGAATGATCTTTTAACAAAGCCTGCGAAGGCTCAAAATATAATACCAGTTTACTCCCGTTCATTTCCACCATAGGCGAAATCTTAACGTAGATAGAACTTGCGCCGCTCATTCCGTAAATGGCGGCGTCAGTGTGCCCTAATGATTTGAAGGAGACCACACTCTGGGCCAATGATGCCTTACTTAAAAGAAATACAAGGGCTAATAAGGTAAAAAATTTGTTCATTGGTTTGTCAATATTAGTTTATTACGTAAAATTCAACTCTAAAATAGTTCCCGTGGTCATCGCTTCTGTACGATAATTCACCACCCATTTCCTGGGTCATAAGTTTAGCTATCGAAAGGCCAAGTCCAACCCGGCTTTCAATATGCTCCGATGCTTCGCTTAACGCGTTAAGCTTGTTAAACATCTCATCCAGCTCACGCTGTCCGATTGGAATACCTTCGTCTATTATTTCAAAAACAAACTTTTGGCGCTGTAAGCTGGTCACAACCCGTATGTTGTTATTTGTTTGCGAAAATTTAATAGTGTTTGATAATAAGTTTTGAAAAACCTGGCCTGCAAAAACACGGTCGAGGTTAACATTTATGGGCGTATTTTGTATTTCGTTGATCAAATGAATGTTTTTCATCTGCGCTGTTTCCGTTAGCCCTTTAAGTATATGCTGAACTTCTGCGTTAATGTCAAACACCTCAAGTTTAAATCTCATTTCGGGCGATTCAATTTCTTTAACGTCCATCAGCTTGTTAAGCAGGTACTGCATTTTTGTGGCCGATTCTGAGATATAACCTACAAATTCCGTCTGGTCAGCGCTTAGGCGATAGCCTTCCTCTTTAACCATATTGTTACTCATGATGATGGAACCTGCAAGGTTCTTTAAATCATGGCCGGCAATATTTATAAAGTTGTTTTTTTGGTTGTCGAGCTTGCGCAACTCTTCGTACTGGGTATCAATAATGTTGTTCTTTTCGGCAATATCGCGGTTTTGGCCTTTAAGCTGCTCGTTTGATTTGCCGATAAGCAGCTGCGAGCGTACATCACGTTCAATTATTTTATAGCGTGCACCCGGCACAAAGCATGATATTAATGCAATAATGAAGAAAAACTGTCCGCCGTTTTGAACTACCAGGTCAAGCGTATATTGGCTATACAATATAAAAAATATACCCAGTAGCACCAGTGCCAGCATCGCCTGCAAAACGGAGTTGATGGGCTCCCAAAACACCTGCAGGTTAAAAAACAGGAAGATGGCGCCAAACAATAAATAATAAACGTTTAACTGGCCAATATCAACTATATTACACAATAAGGCCGAGGTGGCAGATATTAAAAATAATGATATGTGTAATAATAAACGGAAATTATGGTTCTTACGTTGGAAAAAGCTGTAAAGCCCCAATATAACAAGGTCGGTAATAATACGTGCGATAAAGAACTGCAGCCATACGTTATTGGCGAATATAAAATCAACAATGCTGAACAAGGGATAAACAAACAATATCATCCAAATGATATTATTGGTCTGGTACCAGGCCTTCTTTGAGATTTCTTTGTTTAGTTCTTCTTTTGTTAATTGGACAAACATTAGTAGTTTTCTTAAATTATGATAGGATTTTTGTTATCAATAAATTTAAATCGTATAAAGTAAATTAAAATATTCAATACGTCTTAATACATGTTTTGCACATATAAACATATTTCCCGCATCACCGCCGCTTCAATAAAAAACATATTTGTTGTTATGTTATTTATTGTTGTGCTTGCTGATATAGCAAAAAGCAATCCAACCACCCCAAATTCCCGCATAGTTGCTTTTAAACGAGCCAAAAGCCTCGATAATGGTATCTCTATTTCGTGGTACGAACAAACCTGGAATAAAGATATTTTAGCTAAAACCCCTTTAAAAAAGGCTGATTTTGAACTTTTAAAGCGCGTGGGTATTAAAAGCCTGAGGCTGCCTGTGGCATTTGCGTATTTTGAATCCCAACAAATTCCGTTCGGGCAATTATTTTCCCACATTGATAATTTTGTTAAACAGTGCAATGCTTATGGCTTTAAGGTTATAATTGATTATCACAATGGTAACTTTAATGATGCAACCTATAACACCGAGACGCCAAAGCTGGTTGAACTGTGGACAAAACTCACCAAAAGATACTTGCACACCAGTCACGATAACCTGTTTTTTGAGATATATAATGAGCCGCCGCACATGAACCCCCAAACCTGGAAGGACGCGGCTTACAACATTACTACCGCCATCAGGAAGATTGATAAAGAACGAACTTTGATTATAGGCGCCTCAAATTATAACAGCATCTATGAATTGAGCCGTTTTGTACGGCTGGCCGACGAAAATGTTATATATACTTTCCATTTTTATGAGCCTTTTTTATTTACGCACCAGGGCGCGGAGTGGATTGGGGACCAGGAAAGCACTGTAGGCGTGCCATTTCCGTACAATTCAGCAACGTTTCCGCCGCTTAATTCCAAAGCAAAAAATACTGATGGAGAGAAGAATTATGACAAGTATAAGTTAGATGGAAACGAACAATCGGTACGCGACAAGCTGCAGATTGTAAAAACCTGGGCCGCTAAATATGATGTGCCGGTATTGTGCGGCGAATATGGGGTATATAATAAATATGCCGATATTGACAGCCGCTGCCGCTATATTAAAACAGTTCGGCAAACACTTAAAACATTAAACATCCCCGGGATGTTATGGGATTATAACGGCAATTTTTCTATTTTTACCGGCGAACCGTCCATTAGCAATTTACCCCCCTGCATGAAAGATGCTATCGGTTATACCACGCTAAAATGATAAATTTATTGTGGTTATAAATAGCTAACTTTGCACCATTAATATATACTATGAGATTTTTTGACGATAAGCGACGCGAGGTGATGCAACACATCGAAAAATTCATGCTTGAAAAAAAGGATGAATACCTTAAACCCATCGATACCATCTGGCAGCCATCTGACTTTTTGCCCGATTCGTCACGCGATACTTTCTTAAGTGAAATTAAAGAACTGCGTGAAAGCGCCCAGGGCCTATCGTACGACCTGATTGCAGTCTTAGTAGGCGATACCATTACCGAAGAAGCGTTGCCAACCTACGAATCGTGGTTAACGATGGTTGAAGGTGTTTCTGACGATGAAGCAGGCGGCTGGATGCAGTGGACACGCCACTGGACCGGCGAAGAAAACCGCCATGGCGATTTGCTAAACAAATATCTTTATCTATCAGGCCGCGTAAATATGCGAATGATGGAAATATCTACCCAGTATTTAATATCCGACGGATTTGACATAGGTACCGGGCACGACCCATACCGCAACTTCATCTATACCTCCTTCCAGGAGTTGGCTACCAATGTTTCGCACCGCCGTGTTGCTTCGGCAGCAAAAAAGGATGGTGACACCCTGCTATCAAAAATGTGCGGCGTGATAGCCAGCGACGAAGCCCGCCACGCTAGGGCTTATAAATATTTTATTGAAAAGATATTTGAGGTTGACCCCAGCGAGGCAATGATAGCCTTTGAGGATATGATGCGCAAAAAAATCGTTATGCCGGCGCATTTTTTACGCGAGGTTGGCTTAAAGATTGGCCAAACGTTCGGCCATTTTACCGATGCCGCACAACGCCTGGGCGTATACACCGCTATTGACTATGTTGATATACTAAAAGAATTAATTGAAGACTGGCATATTGAAAGCATGGTTGACCTTAACGAAACCGGCGAAAAAGCCCGCGATTATATCATGAACCTGCCTGCCCGTTTATTACGGGTTGCCGAGCGGATGAAAAACCCCGGGCTGGAGTATAAGTTTAGCTGGATTGAGTAGGGAGGAAGTCAGTAAAGTCCGGAAAGTCCGGAAAGTTAGTAAAGTAGGAAAGAAAAATATAGTGTAAAGGCCCTTGCAAATTAAATTGTAAGGGCTTTATAATTTAGTGCGCAACGTTTCCGGCGAATTATATCCAAAGCGTTAACCCTATGACGTAGGGGCGTATTGCATACGCCCTCGCCAGGCAACTAATGCGAGCCGAACGCATGGTTTTATCTCATAGGGCGTATGCAATATGCCCCTACTATAACCATATACGTTTTATGGGTAAACTTAAACTGATGCAGTACCCTGCGATGCACCTAAACCCTAAACTAAATTTAATTTCCATCATCCGTAACTTTTTCACCCATTCGTTAGTCTCTTGTAAATGAGGCTTATAATTACAATTTCCTGTGGACTGTTATTCGCCATTGCAAATAGTTACGGTCAAACTTTAAACACTGATCCAAACAAAGTTGAATTTGTAACGACTGATATAGCCAGGTTCTGGACGGCCTTCGATTCTTCGCGGATTTATCCGCAGCGAAGCAAAGAATTTTACGATAAAATATATTTCGGGCAGGGAACAATCGGGTTAAAAACTTTCAAAACAGTAAGTATAAAAAAGACGGAGAGTTTAGTCGCGGTTACAGAAAAGTATAAATTATATTACGAATCTATTCGTGAGAATACCATGCAGGTGCCAAAATTGAAACCGGCCATGCGCAAGTACCTGGTTAAATTTAAACAGCTATATCCTGCCTCAAAATTTCCTAACGTATACTTCCTGGTTGGCGACCTGAATTCAGGTGGAAAATCTGAAAAAGACGGTTTGCTCATAGGCTGTGAAGTGAATTGCGCCGACTCCACTTCTAACTTTACTGATATTTATCCGCCATTCATTAAAACGCTTAAATCATTAACGGCAAAGCATATGTCCGCTATGGTGGTTCATGAACTTGTACATTACCAGCAATCATACGCAGACAGTAATACCAACGTACTCGGGTATGCCATAAAAGAAGGAAGTGCAGATTTTATTTGTAAGCTCATAACTGGCAAAACCACCAATGAAGTCACTTTTAAATACGGCGAGGCTAACGAAAAAAAGTTATGGGATGAATTTAAAATAGATATGCGGGGCGATAATATTAATAAGTGGCTTTACAACAGCGGAACAGCAGAGCGTCCGCACGATTTAGGGTATTATATCGGTTACAAAATCACTGAAAGTTATTACTTGCATAGTAAAAACAAATCAGCAGCGATAAATGAAATATTGAATATCAAAGACTTTGATTTATTTCTGCGAAAAAGCAGTTACGAAGAGAAATTCGGTGAATTATAAATTCTTTCAAATATCTGTTTTTAATCTCCCCATAGAATCTATCTCAGATAGTACGGTGTAGAGGGCGTATTGCATAGGCGCCAGCCAAGCCGCTGGGTGCAGGGCGCTGACCGCTGACCGCTGACCGCACGGTATACAGTAACGCCACCTAAATCCTGATTTCGTCTTTTCGGACTTTACTGACTTTCTGGACTTTCCGGACTCTTTCCCACATCTCTATTCCTCCACTTTAAACCCTGGTTTTTTATAGCCCTTCGGTTTATAGTCATCGGGTATTTGTATGGTGTTTCCATCGCGCAGGGCGGTGTAATGCGGCGACATGATTTCCACCCCGGCCTCGTTAAATTTGTCTTGTATATTTTGATGGAGATTGGAATATATCACCGCCATTTTGTGCGATTGAGCCGTATAGGCATTTATTTGATAAGTAACATTAAAATCGTTCAAATCAGTTTGTAAAACAAAGGGTTTGGGCTCGGCAAGTATGCCTTCGGTGGCCAGGGCTGCGTCAATCATCAGGCCATGTATAATAGTCCACGGGGCATCATAGCCTATGGTAATGCTGGTATTTAATATCAGCCCCAGGTTTTTTGACGATGACGTATAATTAATGGACGCGCCGCTTAATATGGTTGCGTTCGGAACGGTAATATCCTCATTCTTTATCGTGCGGATGCGCGTAATCAACATGTTTTTTTCAATCACATCACCGGTAATTTCGCCCACTTTTACCCGGTCGCCTATCTTAAAAGGGCGCATGTAGGTAAGCACTATCCCGGCCACCATATTTGCAATAGCCGATGAGGACCCCAAAGAGAAAAGTATGCCCAAAAACACCGTTACGCCCTGGAATACTTTAGAGTCCGAACCGGGAAGGTAAGGGAATATGGCGACGAACATAAAAGCATACAACAGTACCTTTATAATATTATAGGTAGGCTTTACCCATTCGGGGTAAAAATTATTTATGGTGATGGCGCCGCTCTCAATTTCGCCGGCGATAAATTTTATCAGCTTAATAATATACCGCGTTACCACATAAATAACGGTAATGGTTAGCAGGTTTGGGATGTAATGGGCAATGGCCTTCAGAATATCGGTTAGCGGGTTTAAAACATAACCCAGCAATTCGGTAGCTACGGGTTTTGTAAAAGGGAAAATTAAAAATGCCACGGGCAGCGCCAGGTACACCAGCAATACGATTATTAAAAGTTTTATAACGCGCATAGCGTTTGTAAGCACAGGTAACAGGCGGTTTGCATAACCCACTGGCGCCCCTTTTTCTTTTAGTTTAGTCAGGCGGCTTTCCCAGGCTTTCAATATTTTAAACTTTAGCCAGCGGAAACCTTTGTTAACCACCCAAATAAGCAGCAGCAGGATGGCTACAACGGCAAGAGCCTCCAAAATGTTAGTAATAGTTTGTTTAACGGTGCCGCTTTCAAACGCGTTGCCGGTTTTTGTTTTAAGAATGGCCAGGTAGCTGGCAGCGAGCTGCGGTCTTTCCAGTTCCGATAACTTTGCATCGTCATTGGTAACCGCCATTATTATCTGTGATTTATAGGTGATGGTGCTTAAGGTTGAATCATTTTTTAATTTGAGCGAATCAGCATTAAAATCCAGGTGCGAAATCATTTCGCTGATGCGGCTGCTTACGATGCGGGCGCGTTCGGCCACGTTAAAAAGCCCTTGCCCTGCATAAAATTTAAACAGCGTGTCGCTTTTTACAATTACGGGTTGGCCGGTTAGCGCTAGCCCCAGCGTAGCAGTATGTTCTTTTTGGGGAACGGGCTTTTTTTGAGCAAGCGCAAAAAATGCAATCGGCAATAAAATAAACAGTGAGCAGGTTTTACGCAGCATAGCAAGATCTTATATTTTTAAAGCTACCAAATTTATTGCACTTGCGTGCAATGCGTTAACGCCCCGCAGATTTTGAAGGTGCAATAACAAAATCAACATCACAGCCTCCCAACATTGCAACCTTCCAACAACAACACTACCCCTCCAAAGTCAGCGATACACCCTTGTCGCCGGATAGTTCCTCGAAAAGTTCGTTTAATATGGATTCTAGGGTGATGGAATTAACATCATCAACATAATGTTCGGAGCGGGTAATATTAAGGTGGGTCCCATCCGGTTCAATCCTGAATAAGAATCCTTCATAAACTTCAGGTTGCCAAATCTCGACTGCGCCATTTTTTTCTTCGATTTTGAAACTCATGTTGCTTTGTTTTTGCTTGTGAAAAAGCGGGTTCAGCTTTTGCTGTAGTAAGGCAAGTATTTCGGCAGTGGTGGTTGTTTTATGGATGTTGATGATTTTCATGGCGATTGATGTTGTTTAATAATTACAAGTACAGGGCTGTATTTGTTTGGATTGTTGAATATCGCCGGATACCTGCTGTTAATACATGGCGTATAGGTGTTGCGCCCTACGGGGCAAAATATGTGTTGGTGGTTTTTCTACCAATATTTGGCTCCTAAAGGAGCCGCCTGCAAGGCACATCAAGTATATTTTTAGATAGATGGCAAGTTGGACCCCAGCCGGGTCTAATATTGGTAGAAAAAAATTATGATAGATTTTTTTCGCTCCGTAGGCGCGAAACCTCTGCTCTGCGCCCTGCTGCACATCTTATATGTCCATTGTTCATTATAATTTCCCCTTTTAACTCAAATACCCCATATTTACCTT
>JBDUDE010000028.1:0-3513 GCA_040003105.1 Mucilaginibacter sp.
AAAAAACTGCCCACCTATATTGTGGGTATATTCCTGGTAATTTACCTGCTGATAGAAGGCACGTTCTTAACCGGTAACCTGGTTAAATTTGTAAATGGCGGCTGGTTTACCTTGTCGGTTGGTTTCTTCCTGTTCACAATTATGTGGACCTGGCACACCGCCCGTAAAATACGTAACCGCTACGTTAAGTTTATCGAGATTGAAGATTACTTTAGCATACTTAAAGAGTTAAGCGATGACGAAACTGTACCGAAATACGCATCGCAGCTGGTTTATTTAACCAGTGCCAATTTTAATTCTGAGATTGAATCAAAAATCGTTTATTCCATCCTGCAAAAACAACCCAAACGCGCCGATGTTTACTGGCTGGTACACGTTGATGTGGTTGACGAACCTTACAAAAAGGAATACGAGGTTGACTTTTTGGTACCAAATAAGTTGATAAGGATTGATTTTAAGCTCGGTTTCCGGGTTGAGCAACAAATAAATCTGTTGTTTAGAAAAGTGGTTGAAGACCTTGTTAAAAAGGGCGAAGTGGATATTACCAGTACCTACAAATCATTAAACAAGCACAAAATTGTGGGCGATTTCCGTTTCGTTGTTATCGAGAAGGTATTATCCCGCTCGCACAACCTATCGTTCTACGAAAGCTTCATCATGGCTTTTTACAAAGAGTTGAAGAAGATAAGCCTATCAGAAGAACGCGGCTTTGGGCTCGATTTAAGCTTTGTAACGGTTGAAAAAGTTCCGTTGATGCTTGCGGCGCCGGAGACTGTTGAGATACACCGGGTGCATTAGAACTATCGTAAGGGTTGTAGGCTGAATTAATTCACCCTGCTTTTGTTTCTTGTTTTTAGTATTTTAATCCTGGAAACAATGGAAACTGGCAAAGCAACCACAACCGCATCGACTTTACAACACATCCAATGTAAACCCGGCATTATTCAGAATTACTACAGATTTGAATAATATTTTTACCCGGTTTGGAGTTTTAACTTAAGCTATATTAAGTTTTTATTAATTTTAATAAACTTAATATGTTGAATATTGTTAAGTTTTGAAAATATTAGCCCATTGAGAAATATATTATTTGCCTTATTGTGTGTTATTTCGTTTGAAGCCAGTGCGCAGGTTAAAGATACCACGAAAAAGAAGCTTGCCGACACAATTAAGAAAGACCTGTTAACTGCACCTGATACGGTAAAACACCTGCACAGTAAAACTGCTGCACTAATATTCCCTGCGGCGCTTGCCGGATATGGTTTTGTATCAATGATAGTTCACCCGGTACGCCGGTTTGATTACTATGTAAACAATAATTTTGATAAGTATTACCCTAAATACCCAGGGAGTATTGAAAACTATATGCAATTTGCGCCGGTGGCCATGGTATATGGTTTAAACCTTGTTGGCGTTTCGGGAAAAAACAGGTTTATTGACCGTACTGCTTTGCTGGGCCTTTCGGCGGCATTTGCAGGTGTATCGGTATACGGTTTAAAAAACATCACGCATCGCTTACGGCCAAACAAAGCCAATTACCTGTCCTTCCCTTCCGGACACACCGCAAATGCCTTTATGGGCGCTGAGTTTTTAGCACAGGAATATTCGGACAAATCACCGGTTTATAGTATTGTTGGCTACTCATTTGCTATAACAACAGGTGTAATGCGCATGTATCACCGTGACCATTGGTTTAGTGATGTTGTTGCAGGTGCCGGTTTTGGTATATTATCTACAAAAGCTGCCTACCTGGTATATCCTTATGTGCGTAATGCTTTAACCCATACCGATAAAAACGGCAAACATACCACCATGATTATGCCTCTTTACCAGGATGGTGTAAAAGGGCTTTCGTTTGCAATGCAATTATAGATAATTTTCGATACAGGCTGTCGCGTTTCTTTAATCGATAGCCAGCACTTTATCCTTTGCTATTGCAAATATCCTGTCGGTTTTACTGCTTCGGATAGCTACCCTGCCTGTAAATTTACCGAATGATGGCAGCACAACCTGTTTCGCGCCAAAAGCAAAACAAGGCAATGTAATAGCCTGCCGGGCCCGACCAACCAACTGCACACCAGGATGAATATGGCCACAAAAAACATATCCTTCTGCCTGCTTTAACGCATCACCGGTAAGTGGGTGGTGAAGCATCAAAAATGGGCCAATAATCAGTTCCTCGTGCAGTTTGATGTTCAATCGATGGTAATAATCATCGTCAATTATATCATGATTACCCCGCACCAGTATTATTTCGAGCTTGGGAAACTGGCTGCGCCATAAAATAAACCAGTCCCAGTCGGCATTAATATCGCTGTGGAAAAAATCGCCCAAAAAAATAAGTTTCCCGGGCTTGTGTTCAAATATCAAATCGGATAGCACGCCCAAATCATTCTGCTCCATATCCCGCGGCACGGCAATGCCCGCTTTACGAAAGTGGCCCACCTTACCCAAATGCACATCGGCTACAATTAAGGCCTTTTCCTGCTGCCAGTAAATTGCCCTTTGCGGCAGTAATAGTAAGTCCTGGTTTAATAAATTGAAAGAGATTCCCCCACCCGTAGTCATCGGACAAAAGTAAGAAAAGGAGAATACTTTTCAGAGGATTAGCACAATCTTAGATGTTAGCCTATCTTTGAACTGTGTTTGACTTTTTCAAAAAAATAATAGATTATTTCGATAGCCGGCACATACCGTATATGTTATCCGGCAGTATCGCAATGAGCATGTATGTAGTCGCACGGGCAACGAGAGATATTGATTTTGTAGTTCATTTACAACCTAAAGACGTCGACGATTTTGTAAATTATTTTGAAGGGGCTTACTATTGCAGTAAAGAAGCTGTTGTCGATGCGATACAACGACAAAGCATGTTTAACGTTTTGGACCACGCCACCGGTTATAAAGCAGACTTTGTTATCCGAAAAAACAGTGAATACAGGCTTGTTGAGTTTGAGAGGAAACAAATTATTGAATTTTATGGATTAAAGGTCAATATCGTTTCACAAGAAGATTTATTAATTTCAAAAATTATCTGGATTCAACAATTACAGTCGGGCGTGCAAATGGAAGATATTAAAAACCTTTCTTTAATCCCTGATTTGCACTGGGATTATATAAATGCATGGATAAAAAAGCTAAATTTGAACACGTTCAATTTGTTTAGGTAATGGAAGATACACCCGCACATGTTAAAAAGTTACAACTTGAAATCTGGTTGTCAAAAACGCCGGAAGAAAGGATAACACTTGCCCTAAAAATGAACGACGAATTGAACGCATTCTGGAATGAAGGAAAGAAAAACATGGCTGCTAACAAAGCTCAAAGCGACATGCAACCACCAGCCGCAATTTAATTCACCACTCCCTTTTTATACTGATTAGGGCTCACCCCCACCTCTTTTTTAAACAACCGCGAAAAATACGGCAGATTATCAAAGCCCAAAGCATAGGCCGTTTCCGCGATATTATTATCCGAACCCTTCAACAGGTTTTTTGCTTCGGATACCAGGAA
>JBDUDE010000935.1:0-3509 GCA_040003105.1 Mucilaginibacter sp.
GCTTTCGAAATTCTTTCGGAGCCTATGGTATTATCATCGCCCTCGCCGCCAACAATATCGCCGGAGGCATAAATAATGGCTATGTTATTTTTTGAAGTTTCTTTTTTGTCCTCTTTTGCCGACTCGCTTGTGCCATAATCCCTTAATTCAACAGCTTTTAAATCATCACTGGCATCAACGCCCGCGCGTTTTTTAAGGTCGTCTAAAATTTCGTCTTTATATTTTAAGCCATCAACAAGCTTGTATTTAAGCGCATCTTCAGGTCCGCGTATTTTCAATTCATTGGCAATCGCAAATAACGAATCCTTACTGATTTTGCGGCTCTGGCTTATCCCGTTTAAAAAATGGTCGTATAGCGAGCCCAGGTATGAGTTAACCTGCAGGCGATTGGCATCACTCATTTTGGTCAAAAAGAAAGGTTCAACAGCGCTTTTGTAGGTGCCCACCTTTATTATTTGTGCCTCTATGCCCAACTTATCAAGCGTCCCTTTAAGGAAAGTAATTTTTGAGTTAAAGCCTTTAAAGTCAAAAAGGCCCTTCGGGTTAATATACACCTTATCGGCAACTGATGCCAGGTAATAAAAACCCTGGGTATAAATTTCGGAGTAGGCTACAATAAATTTCCCTGATTTTTTAAAGTCGATAAGCGCGTTGCGTATTTCTTCGGTAGTGGCTTCGCCGGTTAGCAGGATGCTTTCATCTAAAAAAATGCCTTTTATATTCGTGTCCCTTTTTGCTTTTTTAATATTGGCCAATATATCATTCAGGCCCATGGTTTTCTCGCCCTCAACGCCTAAAAATCCAAGCGCCGCCAGGGGGTTGTTTGGGGTGCGTTCGGCAATGGGGTAATTAAGCTTAATCTGTAATACTGAGTTGGGTGTTACTTCTACAGTTTTTTCGCTATTCCCGTCAACCAGGCCTGCTATGATACCTATAACAACTATTAGCAGCACTACACCTGCTAAAATAAAACCCAGCATACTGGCGAAGACAAATTTGAAGAATTGTTTCATTAAATGTTATAAATCTTTTATCTATGCAAACTTAGCAATTCGATATATAATGTTAAGAGCGCTATCTATAATATTTGTTACAACATGAATAGCATTTTTTTATTACTCGGCAGCAATTTGGGCAACAGGCAACACTACCTGCAGGAGGCTATCAGGCTGATAGGCGTCCATATATCACCGGTTATAAAAACATCATCAATATACGAAACCCAATCATGGGGTAAAACCGATGCGCCTGATTATTTGAACCAGGTAGTAGTGCTGGAAACTGTACTCCCGGCACAGGAATTGCTGTATAAAATATTGGATATTGAATTGGTGCTTGGCCGTAAGCGGGAAGAAAAATGGGGCTCGCGGACTGTTGATATAGATATATTATTTTATGGCGATGAGATAATTGATGCGGAGAGCCTGCAGGTACCGCACCCCGAATTACATAAAAGGCGCTTTACTTTGGAGCCGCTTGCAGAAATAGCACCGGGCCTTGTTCATCCTGTATTAAAAAAGACTACTTTAGCGCTGAAAAATGAGCTGAAAGATAGCTTGATTGTAAAAAAATTATAATTTTAGAAAATATAAACCAAGATATGTCACATATATTCCCCGAGCATGACCTGGACTTATCGTTTTTATTTGAAATTGCCGATGGCAGCGATGAGTTTATTGTAGAGTCTATCGACATGTTCCTGCAGCAAACGCCAGATTTGCTGCAAACAATTACTGCGGCTATTGACAACAAGGATTGGACCCTTGCAGCACAGGCTGCGCATAAACTAAAACCCAATCTTGGTTTTTTTGGCATGCCCTTAAGCCAGGCTACCATACAGGAAGTAGAAATAATGGCCAAAAATGGCGCCCCCGACGAAGGCTTACTGATATCTAAATTTAACGACGTAAAAAATCTTATTACCCCAAACTTAGACAGGCTGGTAATAATAAAGGCTTCTAAGGAGTAGAGATTATAGGCTGGAGATTACAGATTAGTTAAAATGCGGAATTCGGATTGCCGATTGCGGAATTAGAACCCCGGATAGCTCAACTAATCTCTAATTAACCAATCTCCAATCAACTAAACTTCAGTTACACTAAAGGTATAACTTTCCATTATCAAATTTGCTAACAGGCTTTTGCAGGCGGTATCAACTTTGCTGTTTGCGGCGGCGGCGTCTTCGGCATCAACTTCCAAAGTGATGTGTTTGCCAATGCGTACGTTTTGAATTTCGGCTAAACCCAGGTTTTTCATGCTGCCGGTTACGGCTTTACCTTGCGGGTCCAGTATTTCTTTTTTTGGCATTACGTCAATTTCGGCCTGGAATTTTTTCATTAGTATTTGTTTAAAATTTACCGGTAACGGTGTTTTAGCTGTCTTTTTGGGCGGTATTCATCATGGTTGCGCTCAAAAATTTGAACTGGATAAGCGATAAAGTGATATAAAACAATATCACCGCCGGAACTGCCGCAAATTTAAAAAATAGAATGAGTATTGCCGAGAATAACAGTAATAAATAACGCGAAATATTTTGGTTGAAATCGCGGTTTTTGAATTTTAACGACATCATGGGCACCTCGATGACCAATAAGGTACACATCACGATACATAACACCGACAATACCCACGGGTTTTGAAGCGGCGGAGTGAAGTATTGATTATGATGGTCGAGTATCAGCGGGAAGGAAGCAATCAGGATAGCGTTGGCGGGCGTGGGCAAACCAATAAAGTTTTCGGCCTGCCGGGTATCCACATTAAACTTGGCCAACCTTAACGCCGAAAATACCGGTATTAAAAACGCTATAAAATTTAAATACTGGCTAATATTATCTATCTGGCGGGCCTGCAGCAGCAGCTGGTACATTATTACGGCCGGCAATACGCCAAAGCTCACCATATCGGCCAGCGAATCCAAATCTTTACCGATGCCCGAGAACGATTTGAGCACACGCGAGGCAAGTCCATCAAAAAAATCAAATATGGCCGATAAAAAGATGGCGTACGATGCAGCTATCAACTCGCCTTTGAAGGCTAAAACTATACCTATGCAACCGCTAAAGAGGTTTGCACAGGTAATAGCATTCGGCAAGTGTTTTCTAATACGATTCTTCATTCCGGTATGAAGGTATCAACATTTTATTAAATAAGTATGAAGATTACTGTTAACTTTCTGCTAATATAACTTCACAAATTTTAATTTATTACGAATTCATCGAAATCAAAAACTCTTCGTTGGTTTTTGTGCCTCTTATCTGGGCCTGTAAAAACTCCATCGATTCCTGTGAGTTCATGTCAGCCAGGTGATTACGTAAAATCCATATCCTTTGCAAGGTCTCGCGGTCAAGCAGCAAATCGTCACGACGGGTGCTCGAAGCGGTGATATCGATAGCAGGGAATATACGTTTGTTGGATAATTTACGATCCAATTGCAATTCCATGTTGCCGGTGCCCTTAAACTCTTCGAAGATAACTTCGTCCATTTTCGAGCCGGTTTCTGTCAATGCAGT
>JBDUDE010000855.1:0-3497 GCA_040003105.1 Mucilaginibacter sp.
TCGGCTTACTTTTTATAGCAATTTTGCCGCCTAAGCTTGTAATGTGGTTATGTACCAGGTAAAGCCCAATGCCCTTACTGTCGGCAGTTTCGTGGAATTTTTGATGAAAACCAAATATTTTGCCCTTTACCTTGTTCATGTCGAAACCGAGGCCCTTATCGGCAAATACGAGTTGATTTATGCCGTTTGTACGTTTGGAGCAAATGGAAATATCAGGCGCACAACCAGGCTTTGCATATTTTATTGAATTGGTGATAAGGTTGAGAAAGATGCTTTCTAAAAACGCACTGCTGAACTTAATTTTCGTTACCCTTGAAAAGTCGATCTGTACCCTGGCCCCCGAACTTTTTATCAATGAGTTTAATGATTGTAAAACCACCCCCAGCACATCGTTTAATTCTATTTCCTGAACAGGAACAGGTGGCTTATCCCGTTGAATTAAGGCATCCACATAGTTATTCAATGTATTTTTCAAATTTTCCGTCGCCGATTTCAGTATTTCAATAAACTCCAATGTTTCCGTATCCTGAATTTTTGAAACATCCATGAGGTTAAAAACGGATAGCAGGTTACCCACCGGCGTTCTCAAATCGTGCGAGGCGGTATAGTTTAATTGCTTTAAATCGTTGTTTATCGTGGTCAGATCGCTGATGAGGGCATTGCGGTCATCTTCCATTTTCTTTTTGTGGGTTATGTTTTTAGCAATTGCATAAACCAATTGTTCCGCATCCAGTGGCATCGAAGTCCACGACAGCCAAACTATCTCCCCATTTTTGCAAACATAGCGGTTTTCGAAATTTAAAAGCGGGATATCCTGGGTGAGGTTATCCCTGCTTTTGGCGGTAAGCTCCTGGTCGTCCGGGTGAACAAATTCATTTATAGGCTTTGCGAACAATTCGTCTTCTGTATAGCCTAACAGCTTTGAAACGGCCGGGTTTATGCGCCTGAAATAGCCGTCGTAGCCTGCAATACACAACAAGTCGGGCGATAATTCAAAAAACAATTCCGGGTTAAATACTTCGTTTGCAATCGTGTTCACTTTTCTCGTCATATTATAATCAGGTCATCCCTCCTCTTCTTTTACGGGATAACGCGGGTAAGGTTCATTAAAAGTGAAAACTTCCCGGCGCTAAGCAATAGGCAGCGATACCTGCCCATAAATACAATAAAAAAACTATAAAAATAGTTTGTAAACTATAAAATCAGTTTCTTACATTTGATAAACTACAAATTTAGTTTACTATGCCTGTCAAAGAACTCACCAAAGCCGAAGAAACTGTAATGCAATTGCTATGGCAATTAAAAGAGGCCCTGGTAAAAGACATCATCGAAAGGATGCCCGAACCAAAACCTGCTTATAACACCGTATCAACCGTGGTGCGGGTTTTAGAAACCAAAGGTTTTATCGACCATAAGCCGCATGGCAATTCGCACATATATTTTCCGTTAATAAGCGCGGCGCAGTACAAGAAATTCACGTTCGACAAAATGATGAGCGGCTATTTCAGCAACTCGTACAAAAGCCTGGTATCATTTATAGCCAACGAAAAAAAGCTTGATATACGACAACTTGATGAACTAACCCAACTGATAGACGACCTTAAACGCAAAAAGAAATGAACGGGCTGTATTACCTTGCAGAAGCTAACCTGTACCTCGGCGTATTTTACCTGGCCTACTGCTTATTTTTAACCCGCAGTACCCACTACCAGCTAAGCCGTGCCTACCTGGTATTCAGCTGCATTATTGCCTTTATACTGCCGCTTATGCAGGTAAGCGCGTTAAGGCAGGTTAAGCCCGCCGAACCGTTATATTCAGTAAGGCCGGTACAACCCGTCGAATCGGTTGGCACATTCGGCGCCATTACTCCTGCTATGGCCCCGGTAGCGAATGTTTCCGAACAGCACAACTCATCTGCCCCGGTTGTACGTGAAGCTCCTGTGGTAATTGAACGGCGTTTTACCTGGCAGGATGGTTTATTGTATGCCTACCTTACAGGTGCAGCGATTCTGCTTATTATGCTTTTTATTAAGCTGTATGCCTTGTTCAAAATGATGCGTAATGAACGGGCGGTTAACGAGGGTAAATACCGGGTAATTTATTTAGAAGGAACAGACGTGGCCTTTTCATTTTTCAACTACCTTTTTATCGGTGCTGATACACCCGGGGCTAACACCATCATCAGGCACGAGCTGGTGCACATCCGCCAAAAACACTCGGCCGATATTATTTTGCTTGAGTTGTTAAAGATCATCAACTGGTTTAACCCTTTTGTGTACCTATTGCAAAACAGTTTAAGAAGCGTGCATGAATACATTGCCGACGAGCAAACCGCAGCCCACGAAGGCGATGCCCTCACCTACGCTTCGTTTTTGTTAAACAATGCCTATGGCATAGGCGGTTCGTCAGTTACGCATTCATTTTTTAATTACAACCTGTTAAAAAAGCGGATCGTTATGCTCAACCAACAACGGTCGGCTAATTTGGCAAAGCTGAAGTACCTGGTGGCTATTCCAATTTGCGCCGCTTTATTATGCACCTCCACCCTGGTGTTCAGTAAAACCTATGCCTGGTTGGACCTTGCCCCTGCCAGCGTAAAATCGCCTGGCAAATATGCCATGCTGAATGCCAAATTTACCGCCACGCGCAAACTGTTAAAAGTCACCGAAAACGGGGTAACCACCATAACCGATAGCCTTTCAATTGGCCAGCAAAATAAAAAAGTGGCTTATACGGCGGCAACAATTACAAAGGCGGACAGCCTGCAATTGCTAAAAAAACATAATATTAAGGTGGAAGTAGTTCAGGACAGCACAAAATTTATCACAAAAGACGGGCGGCCAATTTTACCTATAGTAAATGTTGATGGCTACTATCCCATGGACCATTTTCTGCACAACAATATCCGCTATACTACTACCAAGGGCGAGAAAGGCGGCCTGGTAGAAGTTGGTTTTACACTAGACAACGATCGCCGCATAACCAACGCAAAAGTTGTGAAGAGCGGCGGCGCCAAACTTGATGCCCTGGCGCTGAACGGATTTAATGCCTATAAGGGTATAGTTAATGATGATGCCGGTAAAAAATTAAAAATAGGCGTGTATTTTTTTACGGATGATTATTCGATATTTAAAACCGACTCGCTGGGCAATGACCCTGAATTTGGGGGAGAACTGATCATTACCAATTATAAATACCCAACACTCCGCACAACTAAGGGGTACGAATATGACGAGGGAAATGGGAGTAGTAAAGTTATAATTTACGATAAAAACGGCGAGGCCAACTGGTATTTTAAAAACAATTGTAACCCGGCAGATTTGAAAATGCTAAAGGACAAATACGGGTATACTTTTCCGTCGGCTGCTACAATGGTTATCCAGTTTTTTCATCCCGACGACATTGTACACCATCGTTTGGCTTACGGTTTTGATGTTTTGTCGTATTTGGAACCGCCTTACGTTAATCAATTTTACGACTACCTGGCCGACAGTACC
>JBDUDE010000153.1:0-3494 GCA_040003105.1 Mucilaginibacter sp.
GTCACCACATGTTTGTAACGGGTATGAATCCGTTCCTGGGTGGTGTGTTCATGATAACCACGCTGATTATTGCGGTGCCGTCGGCTGTAAAAACGTTTAACTGGCTGGCCACGTTGTGGCGCGGTAATATCCGCTTTACACCGGCTATGCTTTTTGCAATCGGCATGGTGTCATTCTTTATCTCAGGTGGTTTAACAGGTATATTCCTGGGTAACGCTGCCCTGGATATTAACCTGCATGATACTTACTTTGTTGTTGCCCACTTCCACCTTGTAATGGGGTCGGCGGCTATATTTGGTATGCTTGCCGGTGTTTACCACTGGTTCCCTAAAATGTTCCGCCGTATGATGGATGAGCGTTTAGGTTACCTGCACTTCTGGGTAACATTTATCGGCGCTTACCTGGTATTCTTCCCAATGCACTTTATGGGCCTTGAAGGCGTTCCGCGCCGTTACTACGCCTTTACCGAGTTTGAATCGATGAAGCACTGGTTGACCGTTAACGTATTTATTACCTGGTCGGCTATTATGGCGGGTATTGCACAGCTTGCTTTTGCATACAACTTTATTCATTCTATCTTCTGGGGTAAGGAAACCGTTCAGAATCCATGGAATTCAAATACACTTGAGTGGACTGCACCTATAGAGCATCACCACGGCAACTGGATAGGAGAGATACCTACCGTTTACCGCTGGCCGTATGACTACAGCAAACCAGGGTCTGATGTAGATTTTATACCGCAAAATGTTCCGTTCTCTCAAACCATGAGCTCGAACCTCCCGCACGATTTTGAGGATAATCCAGCCGGTTTGGAAGAACACACCAAATGGACTGATGCACAAAAAGCTAACGAAGCTGTAAAATAGGTTCTGAGTCTTTAGTCCTGAGTCGTAAGTATAAGTTTAACCGAGCTTTGCTTGCGCCTTGGGACTAATTATTTAGATACCTTGATAAAATATATTGTTTTGAGCCTTCAACCGGCGCTATTATAGCCCGGGACTTGAGACTTAGGACTTAAGACTTAACATGAGGACATCCACGTCGAAAATCCGGTTCCAGAAAATTAACCTCGCTACAATAATCCTGCTGTTTATATTGATACTTGCCGGTGGAGTTGTACGCAGCACAGGTTCGGGAATGGGATGCCCCGACTGGCCAAAATGTTTCGGCAGGTACATACCGCCAACAAGTGTAAACGAACTGCCTAAGGATTATAAGCAAAAATACGTTGCCGGCCGCCTGGCTAAAAATCAACGCTTTGCAAAAACATTAGACGTATTTGGTTACAGCGATTTAGCTAAACGGATTCGTGAAGACCGCTCGATACTGGTGCCCGAGGACTTTAACGCTGCCAAAACCTGGACCGAGTATATCAACAGAGTTATAGGCGTGCTAACCGGGCTGTTCCTGGTTGCTTCTGCGGTATTTGCTTTTGCTTATCGTGCGGATAGCAAATGGATACCCGTTTTAAGTATACTAAACGTCATCCTTGTGGGTTTCCAGGGCTGGCTGGGTTCCATAGTAGTTTCAACAAACCTGGTAGCCTGGATAGTTACCCTGCACATGTTACTGGCCCTGGCCATACTTGGGCTGGCTATTATTACCTATCACCTGGCGCGTGTTCAGGGCCGGCCTGGGTTAACGGTTAATCCGCTGGTACATGTTGTAACGTTGCTGGCTTTAATAGTAAGCATCGTACAAATAGCATTTGGCAGCGAAGTACGTGAAAAGATTGATGCAGTGTCAGGCCATTTGCAAGGCGGCTACCGCGACGACTGGATAAGCAATGCAGGCACAATTTTTACCCAGCACCGCGATGTGGCTATTCTTGTTTTTATAGCCAACGTAATATTGTATGCCATGGTTAGACGCACTTTCAGCCGCCACTCCATACAGCAGCAAATAATGAGTTTTGCATTTTTGATGATAATGCTGCAAATTGTTACAGGTATAATATTATCGTATTGGGCGCTGCCCCCCGTTGCACAGGCTACACACGTTTTGCTGGCAACATTGGTATTTAGTGCGCAGTTTTATTTGATGTTGAATTTATACCGGTCGGTTAAGGGAGGGTTGCACGCATGAGTTGGAGCGATTTCTCAAAGCTGATAAAATTGAGGCTCACCTTTTTGGTGGTGTTTTCGGCATCCATATCTTATATTATCGGCGCTAAAATGAGCGGCGGTATCAACTGGTATGACTGGGGTAAACTGGTTATCGGCGGTTTCCTGGTAACATCGGCAGCCAACTGCTTTAACGAAGTAATTGAAAAAGATTTAGACAAGCTGATGAGGCGCACCATGGACAGGCCAATGCCAGCGGGCAGGATGACTACCGGGCAGGGGTTGGTGCTTGGTTTAGGCATGGGAATGATTGGTACCTACCTGTTAGGCAGCTTAAATATATTGACCGGACTGCTGTCAGTATTTTCTATCCTTTTATATGCATTTGCTTATACACCGTTAAAGCGTAAATCGCCAATTGCGGTATTCGTAGGGGCTATTCCCGGCGCTTTGCCGCCTTTAATTGGCTACGTTGCTGCACACGGTAAAATAGATGAGGTGGCGGCAATATTATTCTCCATACAATTTGTATGGCAATTCCCGCATTTTTGGGCCATTGCATGGGTGCTGGACGACGATTATAAACTGGCGGGTTTTAGGCTGCTTCCATCGGGAAAAAGGAATTTAACGAGTGCAATTTTTACCTTTGCATCAACCATAATATTGGTGCCCATAAGTTTATTGCCGACATACTATGGGTATGGCGGTTATTATGTTGGCGCGGTATCATTAGTATGCAGCTTAGTGTTCTTATACCTGGCATTTAAGCTGTTAAAAGATTTGGAAATACCATCAGCAAAAAAGCTGATGTACGGTTCTTTTTTTTACCTGCCCATAGTGCAGTTAATGTTTTTATTTGATTTTATAGGAAAGGTGAAATGATGGCTCAAATACAGCAGGAAGACAAACAATACCTCGGCGCTAAAAAGTTTAACATGTGGATATTTATATTCACCTCGTTCCTGCTTTTTATGGGGTTTATGAGTGCTTTTATAGTAACAGCCGGCGGTCGCGGACATGCCTTGCAGGTATTATTGCCCAACGCGTTCATATACAGTACCACTGCTATTGCGTTTAGCAGCATAACTTTATTTTTAGCGTCGAAAGCAACTAAAGGATTACAACTTGAGCGGCAAAGGCTTTTTTTATGGCTTACGTTTTTTTTAGGGATTGCATTTTTAGCGTTGCAGGTTAATGCATGGCTTACGCTTATTAATATGCAGATCTTTTTCTCAAACCCTAACTCCGCCCGCTCGTTTATTTACGTGTTTACTGGCATACATTTTTTACACGTTATAGCAGGCTTGCTGGTACTATTAAATACAGTATTAGCCACTTACAGGAACATACCGCAGGTTAAGAATATATTTAAGGTAGAAATGGCATCTATTTTTTGGCATTTTCTCGATATTATGTGGATTTGTCTGTATG
>JBDUDE010000444.1:0-3493 GCA_040003105.1 Mucilaginibacter sp.
TCCAACGAAAACACATTTGCATCCGGGTATTTATTTTTAACAATCTTCACTGCTTCGGCGCTGCGTTTGCCTGTTGCGCAGTAAAATACGATTTTATCGTTTTGGGCGATGGCGTCAACCTGGGCAAGTACTTCAGCTATCGGGATATGTTCTCCGCCTATATTAAATTCTTCGCGTTCCTCCGCTGTTCTTACATCAATTAGCTTAATCGCGTTTTGCGATAGTTCATTTTTTAACTCTTCAGCTGATATGGTCGGAATAACCAGCGTTTCAACCAGCTTTGTGATGTAAGTCTGCGTTACATCGCCAATTTTAATTACCCGGCTTTGCATGGTCTGAGCGTCAAAAACCAAAACCTTGCCGTCCAGCAAGTCGCCTGTTTGGGTGATGTATTTTATCACTTCATTGGCTTGTATGCAGCCTATTATGCCCGCCAACGTAGGAATTACTCCACCCTCGGCGCAATTGGGAATTTGCGAGGCGTTTACGCTTGGGAAAAGGTCGCGGTAATTGGGCGACATTTTGCCGTTCGGGCATTTATAGTTCCAGACTGCTGCCTGCCCTTCAAACTGGTAAATAGCGCCGTAAACCAAGGGTATCCCCTTTAGCACCGCTGCATCATTTAAAAGATAGCGGGTTTCGAAATTATCAGTTCCGTCAACAATTATATCATATCCGGCAATCAATTCCATTACGTTTTGCGAGGTTATCCGTTCATCATGCGGCACTAATTTTATACCTGGGTTTTGCTTTTGCAGGCGTTCGCAGGCCACGGCAACTTTTTTCAGGCCAAAATCTGCAGGGCCGTATAACACCTGGCGGTGCAGATTACTTTCAGATACTATGTCGAAATCAGCAATTCCTATAGTGCCCACCCCTGCGCTGGTTAAGTATTGTGCGGCTGGGCAGCCAAGTCCACCTGCGCCAACCACCAGCACCCTGGCGTTTTGCAATTGTTGCTGGCTCTGTTCACTAAAACCGGGCAAAGCTATCTGGCAGCTGTATCGTAAAAATTCGGGGTTCATTCTGCAGCTATTTTTTGTTGAAGAACTTTTTTTATCCGTTCCAGTTCATCAGGTGTATTTACATTAGTAAGCACATCGGGATTCTGTGCATTTAAAAGGGTTACATCGCTATTTATCAAAACCTTGCGTGGGCACGAATAACCCTGCGCCAAAAACGACAACAATACCGGGTAGCTTTTAGGCTCCCAAATGGTTATCAACGGTTCGGGAAACTCATTTTGCGGACTGTTATAAGCCGTAGCAATTGACGAGGTATTGCGATTATTGATTAAATATTGTAGGGCTTGCTGGTCCATCAAGGGTAAATCTGAAGCTATAACCAACCAGGCGCAATCTGGTTTTTCCCTGAATGCAGATAAAATGGCGCCGTAAGGGCCCAGACCGTTAAAAGTATCAGGCAAACTCAAATATTCCGCCTCAATTTCATTTTGCTGCTCATTGCGGCATGATATAAAAACGTCATTACAAAACACCTTCAGCATATCGGCCAAATGGTAGCGTTGCTCCTTACCGTGCCAATTAACGGAGCCTTTATCAAAGCCCATACGCTCGCTTTTGCCCCCTGCCAATACCAATCCGTTTAACACAGGTTTAGTTTTTTGTAATTGTTCCTTAAAAAAGGTGACAATGTTTTCCACATCATCTACCCGGTAAAGCGGTAGTTGCTGCCAGTTTGGAATTGCTTCTTTAATAAAATCGAAAACATCTTCGGTACCTTCAGCCAGTAGTAATAGCTGTACGTTGGTGAGCTGGTCTATTCGTTTTTGCAGGGATGCCCGCTTATTTTCGCTGATGATTACAATCTGCGCTTTGCATTGGTGATGGTTACCGTTTGCAATAACCAGGTCGGCCAGTGCGAACGTTTCCCGCAGCTTAAAGCTGTTAAAATCGGCATTGTAGTTTAGTTGGCGATAATTAATTTCGTCGGTAAATTCCAAAACAGCGCCGCTAGCTAATTTTCCCGGTAATTGAATAATGTGGTCGTTATGGGTGGTGTCAACATAGGCACACTTGTAAGTGCCGGATAAGTTACTGATAACCTGGCCGGCCAACAATTTAATATTGGCACAAGGTGCGCCAACAATTGCCCACTCGTTGCGGTTAAACGTTCCGAACGCCGGCCTAACCAACGCAGTATGTTTTTTATGTTCTTTTAAAATCACGTTTACCTCCTGTTTTTCCCATCAGTTTGGTTTCTTTTATCACTATATCGTGGCTCATGGCTTTACACATATCATAAACTGTTAAGGCAGCTATCGATGCGCCTACCAATGCTTCCATCTCCACCCCTGTTTTGGCGGTAATGCTTGCAGTACAGTCAATAACTACTTCCTGCTCCTCATTCAAACTTATGGTAATATTACAATTGTCCAACCCCAGCGGATGGCAAAGCGGAATCAACTCCCCGGTCTTTTTTGCGGCCATAATGCCTGCAATAATGGCCGTTTGAAATACAGAGCCTTTTTTAGTTTGTAAATCGCCATTGGTTAAATAGGCCAACACTTCGGCAGGAAGCGATACAATGCTGCGGGCCGTGGCCGTGCGGTGAGTGATTTGTTTCCCGCCTACATCTACCATTGTTGGGTTGCCTTTATTATCTAAATGAGTGATCACAGATGTTAACAGATTAAGTTGATGAAATGGATGGATGTTCGATATGATTTAAGCGGATTTATTTCTGTCTGCCAAAATCAGCCTCTTTACATTCAGCCGATTTTCGCCAAAATTCATTAGTAAACCTATTTCTATTTTATAAACCCGAAGGTAATTCAGCACCTGATTCACATGCACTTCGTCCAGTGCGCTCAAAGCCTTTAGTTCAACTAACACTAATCCTTCAACTAAAAAATCTACTCTGCGCTGTCCAATTGCTTCAACGTAATCTTTATAGAATATTTCCACCAATAGCTCTCTTTCAAAATTTAACCCTGCTTTTAAGAATTCAAGTGCCAACGCTCTTTGATAAATTACTTCCTGGAACCCATTACCAAGAAACGAATGAACTTGCATGGCACATCCAATAATTTTCCCCGTTAGTTCAGAATGCTTCAATTGTTCCATCTCTATACAATTCAACCTAAATTAATTTGCAAAGTAACAATTATAGCAATTCGTTTAAGCAACCTCCGATATCTATATCAAAAAATCTGCGACTATCCATCAGTTTCATCAACTTCATCTGCTAACATCTGTGATCCTTTTTTAATATCAGCAAACATCTACGATCAAAATGCTGTGATCTTGAACACTTCCCCCTTCTTAAACTCATTCCTTTCTGCCGGCAGTTCCATAAACGCATCTGTATCCGTTAAGTTTGCGAAATCTCCTGAGCCATTGCCTTCTATTGGCGTTGCCACCAGTTGGCAGTATTCGTTTTGATGCAGCTTTACCTGTAAAAAATATTTTAATGGCTGATGAAAGCTCACGCGGTTATTTAAAACTGCACAGGTTTGCGTTTTTTGCTCCTT